>JAGLBQ010000215.1 GCA_023146675.1 Cocleimonas sp.
AGTGTGGTCATTGAATGGTTGGAAATTTTACCAGGGTTCAATAAGAAATTATTGGCATTCATTAACGGCTTTATTCCAGATTTTCCTAGCACTCTATAATGCGGTAAGTCTTTTTTAATAGTCCACTTTTTAATTTCAGTGATCATTTCCTGTTTAACTTTTGCATACTCTGCCTTGGTCATCTTTTTAGGCGTTTCTAGGTATTTATACGTTGTAGGAAAAGAGACATTACTACCAGAAAGCACGAGATAAAGCTGATTGCCAATGCGTCGAGTTGTTTTTGAATGCCCTTCCATTTGCACATGCTTGAGCACGCTTGGCTTTGCTTTATTGCGAACATCTACGCTAATGACATGGGTTACACCAGACCAGCGGGAATGCTTGCTTCTTAATGATTTTCGGTAGCTATTTCCGATAATAATCAGCTTGTTACTATGAGGCATTAAATACATGCCTTCCACACGAATGTCTTTATGAAACCCAATAGCAGATATTTGTCGAGGTTGTTTTTTGCCTGATTGAGCATCAAAAATACGCACACCGGCAGCTCTTTGACCATAGTTATTATTGCTAATCGCAAATAAATAACGTCCATCAGTTTTTACAAAATCCGCCTCATCAACGCCTTTTTCTTGAACATTGGTCGAAGACGCCTGTGGTTTTGCAGCTCGTTTAGCCATTGCCCTTGGAGCGCGCCTAACAGGCATTGGTAATCCTCCTCCTCGCCTTTTGTATACATTGGGACAATTATGTGTGTGGGAATGATTGCGCGCACCATGATGCTTATGTTTTACCGCTTTGGTACAGCGCCAGATAGCAGAGTGACTATGTGTTTCCTTGTCGGTATAAGGCTGAGGATTATCTATTTTAATTTTATCAATTAGATATTGATGAATTTGGCTATCAAGCTGTTTGCTAGAAACTTGTTTTAAATAACCATCCTTATCGCCAATCGCCTCTGCGTAAACAGAATTTGAAAAGATAAATATTAAAGGTAGTAGCCATTTTAGATTGTAAATATTTATGTTTTTCATAATTCCTCAATACCCTTTATAACAGTTGGTTATCTTGACTGAAAAGCCTCAGCTTTTGCCTATATCAATGCTTATCACCCATCACAATATCCCTTAACAGACCAAATTAGGCTTCTTCGCTAACTATTTTTTTGCCACCTTGTGGTTCTGCGGGTAGCATACGATCCGCTAAGTGCTATCCCGTATTACGTAAACGTCATACGGGCTACAAAAGTATAAGCTACTTTTCGGTTTCATGAAGGATGCCCAAATAAGCCTATTTTAATTCTGGCTGCTTATTTGATGTCATATTTATTGCTTATGAATCAATCTTCATCAGGCATGCACTTCTCAAGCTGTTGCATATTGTCCGCTTTTTTAATACAAGGAGCAGCTTGTAAAAATTGATTAATTTCACTCATGGTTTCTTTTTTTACCTCTGCATTCCAGCTATCAAAACCAATCTCACCATCATTTCCATCAGGGAATTTTGCCGCTGCTTTCTTAGCACATTTATTCACTTCTTTAAGTGTGTCTGCTGCATCGAAACATCCTTTAGCAAACTCCATCATTTCTGCTTGAGCCAATGTCTTTCTCTTAATGACTGGAAACATCATCCCCTGCATCGCCTGTTGCATTGATTTTTGCTGATCTTCGGAAGGCGCTTTGCCTTTATCAATACCCACTTTTATAGCAGCTTCCGCCATCATTTTAAGCATTTTCTGCACTTCATCAGCGCCTTTATCGGTTTGCTTTTCAACCTTTTTATCCATAGCATCCAATTGATTTTTATCAAGCTTTTTTGGTGCAGAGATCATGTCTTCGTTCATATCATAGACAGGAAAATCAGGTAACTTAAAATCATCCTTGCCAAGTTTTACATCAAACTCTGCTTTGGTAGCAATTTCAACACTTTTAATCCCCATCATATCCGTTTCAACTCTGAGAGGGATGCCTTTGTACATACACTGCTTTACACCCATCACTTCCCAGATATCGCAGCTGTGTCCAGCAACTTTATCCGAGCCTATTTTTTTTCCACCCATTTTCTTCATCATCGCTTCGCCGGTACTAGCCATATCCTTACCACCCATTAATCCAGCCATTGCCATTGCAGTATTTTTCATACGGATAATGCGCTTTTTCTCAAAATCAACTGAATACAGCATGGAGCCTTTCATATATTTGAGTTGATGAGATTTAATGGTCGTTGTTTTTCCTCCTTGTGTGCGTTTTTCTATTTTATTTTCTTCAGTTATCTCATTTGCTCCATATTGATTGAAGATAAGTCGTTTTTTTCCAATGGTCTTGGTTTTCATCATACCCATCGCATTGCCAGCGCTTTTTATTTCATAATCGATCTTTGCGCTTTCGACAAAATAGCGTTTAACCTGCCCCTCTGCTAGTGCCAAATTGCTTGTTGTGAGTACTAGTATTGAAATTGCTAATGTTGTTTTCATTTTTAATTCTTCCTATTTTGAGAACATTTCAAGTTCTTTCATCATTTCAGCGTCATCTTTATCACTCTTTTCTTGCTGATTTTTTTCTGCTGGCTGATTGGTTGTTTTTGCCATGCCGCCTAATGCATTGAGTAAATTACCAAGCTGCTCAAACTCTGATTTTTTGGCAGTATGTTTACCGTTAGCTTTAATGCAACGCTCAAGATCTAGAAAGCCAGCACCTTGATCAAAGCAACTCAGCGTAAGCTTCATTTCCTTTAGTTCATTTTGTTTTTTCAGTACTGTTTTTTGCTTAATATCATCATTCCATTCAGTATGTTGTTTCATATCTATTTTTTTGTCAGATTTAAAACCAGTCGCTTTTAGGAATTGATCTTCGACTAATAGCAATATTTCCTTTTCAATTAGCTCACACTGTTCTACCGCGCTAAGATCATCTGCTTTTTCATAGCACTCAATACTGGATTGATACTTAGGAATGGCAACTCTAATGCTTTCTTTAACACCTTCTAGTGGTTTCTTTTCGAGATCTTTTCCCAGACTGCGTAGACCATTAATCAAAGCACCTGCTTGACGCATTGCTCCTTGCACTTCACCCGCACTAGGTAAGCCTACATCATCTGCACTGCCATTAGCTTTACGCTCATTAGCAACCATCTGATTTTGCTTTGACATTGTCTCCATTCGCTTACCAAGATCGGCTAGACCCTTGGTTAACATATTATCTTTTGGAGGCTGGCTAACTGTTTGTGTTGATTGCTCTATTTTCTTCGATGTAGATTTTTCTTCGGTATTGCTTGATGACTGACTTTGCTTATCTGCATCAATAAGGTCTTGGTGATCAGGCTCTTTCTTACTTTCCAACATATCAATAGTGATTTGCTTAGGGTGATCAGCACCTACACTAAATTTTGTTGTTTTGGTCACATTATTAATCGTAGACTCAAGACTGTAGTTACCATTATCAATGCCTACTTGCAATACATCGCTACATTTAGCTTTTTTTCCATAGACCATTCGTCCATTAGTCGCATAAACTTCATGATTGATAGAGGCATTTCCATCTGAACATTTTGATCCTATTTGGAATTGAACAAAAACAATGTGTGTTTTAGTGGTTTCTCCTGATTCGATATCAACAAATGTGTCTTTTTTGAATTTCTTAGTGCTGGATTGAAGAACATATTTACCGATAGGAAGCTGTTTAAAACACCCCTTTTGTTTGGAGGAAGAACACCCCATTACATGGCTTCCACGCTCACCCTCATCATTTTTATAAATTTGATGATAGGCTTTTACCCACCTGCCACCTTCTTTCTCACTCGCTGTTATTTCAATCTTACTGGTTTGTCCCATCACAATATGTAATTTGGTCAATTCACCTGCGGTAATTTGCAAGGGTGATTTACGTTTTAATTGATTATAAGTTGACTCAACAATATATTTTCCAACAGGAAGTTGTTTTACACAACTCTTTTGTTTTTTCGAAGGACAGCCTTCGATGTGCTTTCCACGTTCGCCCTCATCCTCTTTATAGACTTGATGATAGGCTGAAACCCATTTCCCCTCTTCTTTTTCACTCGCTGTAATTTCAAATTTTCCAGTTTGTCCCATCACAATATGTAACTTGGTCAATTCACCTGCGGTAATTTGCAAGAGCGATTTACGTTTTAATTTATTATACGTTGATTCAACAATATATTTGCCAATAGGAAGTTGTTTAACACAACTCTTTTGTTTTTTTGAAGGACAACCTTCAATGTGCTTTCCACGTTCGCCCTCATCCTCTTTATAGATTTGATGATAAGCTGAAATCCATTTTCCCTCTTCTTTTTCACTCGCTGTAAGTTCAAATTTTCCAGTTTGTCCCATCACAATATGTAACTTGGTCAATTCACCTGCGGTAATTTGCAGGAGCGATTTACGTTTTAATTTATTATACGTTGATTCAACAATATATTTACCAATAGGAAGTTGTTTAACACAACTCTTTTGTTTTTTTGAAGGACAGCCTTCGACGTGCTTTCCACGTTCGCCATCATCCTCTTTATAGATTTGGTGATAGGCTGAAATCCATTTTCCCTCTTCTTTTTCACTCGCAGTAATTTCTAAATTATTCTTAAGTTTTTTAACAACAGGAGGCTTAGGTTCTTCCTTTTGTACTTTCTCTGCAATTTTCCCCATAGCATCATTTAATGAAGATGCATTTTTAGCAGAAAAATACTCACCACCCGTAGAATCAGCAATACATTTAAGCTGTTCTCCAGTCTGCTTATCCACATCAAAACCAATGACATGAGCAACAAAATCTATTCCCTCAACCTCTAGCGCCTTAGCCGTAGCACAAGGGTCAGCATCGCAAGTCTCTTTGCCATCACTAATTAAAATAACTGTTGCTTTTTCTTCGGTATAACGCAGCCCTTCAGCCGCCTTTTTCAGCGATCTGCTAATCGGAGTTTTACCCTTAGGTTTAATTGCTTTAACCTTCGTAATCATGCCCTTTTTATCAAGCTGACCAATGGGAACCAGTGTTTGAATATCATTACAATCCCCTTTTTTTCGATGTCCATAAGCAATTAATCCAAGGTGAACATTTTTATCCCAGTTAGAAACCACGTTATTAAGCGCATTCTTGGCAATACTGATTTTAGCCTCACCATTAATCTGTCCCCACATACTGCCAGAGGCATCAAATACCAGCATCGCTTGCGGCTTGTCTTCTGCATAGACAGAAAGCTGTGTTAAGAATAGAAAAGATAAGGTAAAAATAAGTTTTTTCATTTTGATTCCCTCGTGAAAGTAAACAGATTGAATGGGACTTCAACCTTGATCATATTAGGAGACATAAAACCAAGTAGTAGAGCAAAAGGAAGAATAATTAAAGCAATAATAAGTTTGTCAATAATCACGGCGATAAAGCATAACCAGAAGCCTGCAAATTAATATTGCTGGTTTATATCCATAGTAAATTTCTCTCATTTATGTTTTTTATACTTGGAAGTTTAGTCTGTATTATCACAACCATTGCATAGAGATAAGGTAAATATGGAGTTTTTTAAATATTTTGGCTAAAGGGTGTATTTACCAAGATAGAGGGGTTGTTTATAGGTACGGAAATATTTGACTACTTGAAAGATGGTAACGCGCAATTAAGCAAAAAATTGGTTGATGACCATTTTTCTAAGAAAAAGATTGTTTTAGTTATAGATAATTTGAATACCCATAAATTGGGAGCGATTTACGCAATTTCTGAATAGCTAGAAATACACAATATACCCAAACATGACAGCTGGCTGGGTATGAGCGAAATAGAAATTTGGGTACTTAGGCTTGAAGTAAACGCATTGCAGAAACTTCCATTTCTGAAATTTTCACCAAAATATCAGATGCTTTATTAATATATGTTATGTCTTCTGATTGGGATGCTCTGTCAAACAATTCTGAAACCTCTGTCCATAACAGGGCTATCTCAATAAATTCTAAATATGATTTTTGATAGGATAGTTTATCGGTAATCTCGTAACTCTCTTTCAAAAAATCTCTATACATATTTCTAAACAGCGCACCACCTGTACCCGCTTTCTCCATTAGCATAGCGGTTGTTGCAAACTCATATTCTCTATTTTTACTGTTTTTGAACCATTTTTTTATTTCAACACTCATTTTTAATATGCCTTTATAACCAATATTTTTTATTGGAGGGGTTAAATACGCATGAGCATTATTAGTAATCGCTATTTGAACTGACTCCATAATATTGTAATTTTCATTTTTCCTACTCAGCACATACATTAAGTTTTTAGACGACATTGGTCCCCTCTCTGCTCGTGCTTTTTCAAGGTTTACTAATGACGTTTTAACTAAACCTCCCTGTTGTTTTGTATCGATTAAATATGAATATTCATCATCATAACCGTAGATTGCAACAAAGTGACCAGCAAAATGTACTTTGCTAGTGAAGTAATCCAAATGGTAACAGTCTAGCTGCAAACCGACAGCTTTTCCTTTTTCAATATAGTCAGTAACATTGCGCCATGCTTTTTTTATTGATGTTGTTTCTTTTATTTCTAGCGTTAACTTTAAGTTTTTAGACAAGCTCTGAGAAAGCACTAACGGCTTAACTCTTCCACCAATAAATGGAAAATCCATAAACTTCATATTCCAATAAATAAAACCTAAACCTTCACCTAAACCAAACAACATAGGTTCTGATAGCTCTATATCAAGCTGCCTTAGTAAACTGCCTGTTGCTGTTGTTTCACAATGCTGCCCAATCAATGGATTAAATTTTTCAATTTTCATTTTGTTACTCATACTTAAAAGGAAATTATAGAATATATCTCCTGACACCGTTCTGTCAGGAGTGAAAGCTTTAGCTTTTTCTACGAATAAAAAATAATATATAGGGCAAAAAAAAGCCCGCTAGATTGCGGGCTTTACTACCGTTGGCGAACTTTTACAAACGCTTACGGATTTCTTTATTGGTGCCGATGGCCGGAGTCGAACCGGCACTGCTTGCGCAACACGCCCCTCAAGCGTGCGTGTCTACCAATTTCACCACATCGGCATATTTTTTACTGAGGAATATCAGCTGGAGCTACAGGTGCAACTACTTTAGCTGGAGCAGTAACGGGTGCTACAACTGGCTCAACTACTTGAACAGGAACATCAGCAGGTGCTTCGCCTTGTTTTGCTGGTGCTACTACTTTTACTTCTGTTTTTTCTTGACCAACATTAGTTGGTACATCCGAAGGTGCGGTAGGTACAACGACGGGTGCTGCTCTTACTTCATGTGCTTTTTCGACAGGTACAACAGATTGATCAGCAGTGAGCCCTGTATCTCTATGCGCTACAAGCCATGCTAGTGCTAGTGAGTTGGCAAAAAATACTGCTGCCAATATCCCAGTAGAGCGACTTAAAAAGTTACCCGAACCGCGCGATCCAAAGACTGAACCTGACGCACCACCACCAAAAGCAGCGCCTGCATCGGCTCCCTTGCCGTGCTGTATCAAAACAAGTCCAATAATCGATAAAGCAACGACTATTTGAACAATAAGTAAGATATTGTAAATTAACATAATTATAGTTTTTCTAAGTGTTAAAAAATTAGCCCGCTTTACAAATCGCTAGAAAGTCTTCTGCTTTTAAAGATGCGCCGCCAATTAAGCCACCATCAATATCTGCCATTCCTAGCAAGTCATTTGCATTGCCTGCATTCATGCTTCCACCGTATAAAATCTGCACTTTGTCTGCTATGTCAGCATTCATTGTGGCAATTTTTTCGCGGATAAATTTGTGTACGTCTTGCGCTTGTTCTGGTGTTGCTGTCATACCTGTACCGATTGCCCATACTGGCTCATATGCGATAACCGCATCAGCTAAAGACTCGACACCTTCCTGACTAAGCACGGCATCTAGTTGGCGAGAAACAACTTCTTCTGTAATGCCTTTTTCTCTTTCTTCTAATGATTCACCAAGACAAAGAATGGGTGTCATGCCTGCATTTCTTGCTGCTGCGTATTTGTTCGCAGTATCTGCATCTTGCTCACCATAAATGCTACGACGCTCAGAGTGACCAACGATAACGTATTGGCAAGAAAAATCATTCAACATGGCAGCTGAAATTTCACCTGTGTATGCGCCCACTTCATATTCAGAAATAGTCTCAGCGCCGAACCCAATGTCCGAATCTGCTAATTGCTCTGATACGAGAGGAAGGTAAATAGAAGGTGCGCAAACCACCACTTTAGTATTTGCAACATCCGACATTCCTGTAGAAATGCCTTCTAATAATGTTTGAATGCTCTCTTTTGAGCCATTCATTTTCCAGTTTCCAGCAACTAGTGTTTGACGCATAAAATTTACCCCTGATCCGTTGTTATAGAAGAATGATCGAATTAATTTTGTATGATCCAAAAATTCTTCTGTTAAAGCTTGTAAATCAATCGCGGAAGACTACAGTTTGTCGGCATAGAATGCAATTTTTTTTGCTAGTTTTAATAGATTTTTCAGGATGAATCTGACAAATTTCTTTTACCCCCAGACAATATTAATAAAATATGACTACTAATGAAAACAAATCAACTCAAGAGTATTGGAGACTAGGCGCAACCATCGTTTTTAGTCTATTGATATTATTATCCTTTATCATAAGCCAGACTGCCTCTTTTATGATCTATGCAAGCAGCAAGTTTGCAGAACATCCTTCAACAGACGAAGCGGCTTTTTTCAACTCACTATTAAGTAATGGTGATGCCATCAGCATGGCTGAAATTCCTGCTACCATAATTGGCATTTTAGTGACTTTTCTTTTTATTACTTTACACAAACACCAAAGTATTGAAAATTATCTCCATCTTCATACTATTGATAGCAAAACACTGTTCAAGTACTTAGGCATCATGATTATCACCATTTTTGTCTTAAATATTGTTGCTACACTCGCCGAGCATCCTACGCCACAAATCATGCTAGATATTTATCATAGCGCCAAACAACCCGCCCTACTCTGGTTTGCTCTAATTGTTGCGGCTCCTTTTTTTGAAGAGATCTTATTTCGTGGATTTTTGTTTGAAGGTTTACGCCATTCGCCTCTAGGTTTTATCGGCACTGCAATAATCACCTCCGCACTATGGGCTGGCATCCATCTACAATATGGTCTATATGAGATAGTGATTATCTTTTTTGTTGGCTTGATTTTAGCCTATGCTAAGGTAAAAACAGGCTCGCTTTATATTCCTATTGCAATGCATTCTTTCATGAATTTTGCCGCTGTGGTTGAAATTGAGCTAAACTTAGGCTAAAAGTACTCATCGTAAATAATGCCTACGATCAATGTTATAAATATAATTGAGAACAATATCAAATGAATTACAGCTTGCTCACGTCCACTGATCCATCAACAATAAAATCTGACTGTCTTGTTATTGCAATTTTTGCAAATAAAAAGCTATCAAATGCTGCTATACAGCTAGATGCTACAACCGATGGCTTGATTAGCAAATTCCTAAGCATTTCTGATTTTTCAGGCAATTGTAACCAATCTCAACTACTCTACGCGGATTCAGGAACATTATGCTCACGCATTTTGCTCATCGGCTGTGGAACGGAAAATAATTTTGATCAAAAAACAGCGTGTAGAGTGACCAGTAAAGCCAGTAAAGAAATTGCTAAAACATCGGCTAAACACGCCACCTTTTTCTTATTAGACACCTTAGCAGAGCGCATCATTTGCGAACAATCAATGCGCCAGAGCGTACTAACCTTTGCCGATAGTATTTATCGCTTTGACAAGTATAAAAGTGAGAAGAAAAACTCACCTAAGATAGAGCATATCTGCATGGCATTTACCACTGAGCCACCTTGCGATGTTGCCACGATGCTAAAACAAGGCAAGGCAATTGCCAAAGGCATGCACTTATCACGCGACCTTGCCAATCAACCAGGCAATGTTTGCACACCTAATTTTATAGCCGAAACAGCACAGTCACTAGGTCGTCAATATGACGCCGTTAGTGTCGATATTCTTGAAGAGCACGATATGGAAGCTCTCGGCATGGGATCATTCCTTTCTGTCAGTAAAGGTAGCGCTCAGCCAGGAAAAATGGTGATTATGCAATACAACGGTGCAGACAAATCAAACCGCCCAATTGCTTTAGTAGGTAAGGGCGTTACGTTTGATACAGGTGGTATATCGCTCAAACCTGGCGCAAATATGGATGAGATGAAATTCGATATGTGTGGAGCCGCCAGTGTAATGGGTGCATTTAATGCTTGTGTAGAAATGCAACTCCCCCTTAATATCGTTGCCGTCCTTGCAACCGCAGAAAATATGCCCAGCAGTCAAGCCACTAAACCTGGCGATATTATCACCTCCATGTCAGGAAAAACCATAGAAGTACTCAATACGGATGCAGAAGGAAGACTGGTTCTTTGTGATGCACTAACCTATGTTGGTCGTTACAATCCTGAAGTTGTTATCGACACCGCTACGCTAACAGGAGCTTGTGTTGTTGCACTAGGTCATCACATCTGCGCTGTATTATCCAATAATGACCAACTCGCTAGAGATTTAATGGATGCAGGCAGTGAGATCAATGACAGAACGTGGCAACTGCCTATGAGCGAAGAGTATACCAAGCAGTTAAAAAGCTCCTTTGCTGATTTAGGCAATATAGGAGGCCCTGCCGCAGGAACAATAACCGCTGCCTGTTTTTTAGGTAAGTTTACCGAAGAATACAAATGGGCGCATATCGACATCGCGGGAACAGCGTGGAAAGGCAAAGATGCCACAGGTCGCCCTGTGCCGTTACTCTCGCAATACCTTATTAACAAGGCAT
The DNA here is from genome assembly GCA_023146675.1 of Cocleimonas sp. Taxonomy (GTDB): domain Bacteria; phylum Pseudomonadota; class Gammaproteobacteria; order Thiotrichales; family Thiotrichaceae; genus JAGLBW01. The sequence goes on from JAGLBQ010000215.1 coordinate 10,813, forward strand.
ATTCCTAAGTTTTTATGACCGAAATCAACTTCTATGCGGGCAAAAACAACACACTACGCGGCAGACTATTATTAGCCTGTCACCTAGTAGATAAAGCACGCCAACGTGACATGCAGATTCACATCCACACAGATGGCTACAACACCACTAAACAAATGGATGAAATGCTTTGGACGTGGAATGAAACCAGTTTTATCCCGCATATTAGTGATATTTCAACTGAATTAAATGAGGCACTTCAAGAACCCGTTACCATTGGTAGCAGCTACCAACCGACGAACAACTGTGATTACCTAGTAAACCTTTCAAATCAACGCCCTGAGTTCTTCTCACGCTACCTAAAAATGGCTGAAATCATTGATCAAACGGAAGCAGTATTAACCGCTGGTCGCGAACGTTACTCATTTTATAAAAACAGGGGCTATACTTTAAATTACTATCAGCTATAGAGTAGTTTACCCCCAATTATGTCTAGCCCCGATAACAACACATTAATACCTGTCGTCTCAGACCTCATGATTCCTGGCGATCCTCTTTTAAAGAAAGAAGCGTATGAAAAACTGTCCGCAGAATCTGCTTATGCGGATAATTTAAACCTGCGCATCAATGAATTAGAAGACGCTATAGGTCAAAATGACTCAACCTCCCTTAGCCGCGCCTACGCCATTCGTGAAGAAGCAAGTCGCAAATCCTCAAAGACTGATTATTCTAAAATTGAATCAGATGATGAACAAGAAGAGGTAAAAGATGACATTCCATAGTGTTAAAAACAGTTCATATTTATTATCCCAACATATTTTTTAAGCAACACTTCGGGCGCTTTATTTTCAGCTAATTTAAAAATAATTATATCTGATTTTAAAAACCACCTAAATATTTTTAAATAAGCTCATTTAAAAATGCCTCACCTAAATGGTATCTAAGGAAGGTGCAAGCCTAAAAGCCCACTCCATAACATTATTCATGTGCATATCAATCAACAAATAACCTATATTTTTGCAATACTATCACTTATTGTTCTGTTAATTAATGACAGCAAAAGTTGAATTTAAAACAGAGATAGGCACTATGAAAAACTGGTTATATACACTGGCAATCGATATTTTAAAAATCACCTTTGATCTTTATAAGGTGATGATACCCATCATTATTGTAGTCAAAATAATCGAGGAAACAGGTGGTATAAAGTACATCGCCTATGTGCTATCACCGCTCATGCAATTTGTCGGTTTACCTGATGCAATGGGCTTGGTATGGGCAACAACGCTAATCACTAATATCTATGGCGGCATGATTATCTTTGCCTCAATGACAGCGCAAGAGCCATTAACAATAGCTCAAGTCACCGTTTTAGGCGGCATGATGTTACTAGCGCATAACCTCCCCGTTGAAGTACGCATTGTGCAGAAAACAGGGGTAAGAATTGCCTTTAATTTGTTATTGCGGATTGGTGGTGCCTTGCTATTTGGTTTTTTATTGCATCTAATTTATAGCTCAGGAAACTGGCTACAAGAAAGTAATGTTTTACTGTGGAAGCCTGATGCCATAAGCGATCCGAGTTTACTTGCATGGGTAGGATTGCAGCTAAAAACGTTACTGCAAGTGTTTATTGTAATTGCACTCTTGGTGGCTTTTCTAAAACTACTGAAATCCACAGGTTTTGAGCGTATTTTAATCTTTCTGCTTTCACCACTATTGCGTCTACTAGGATTAGGCAATAAAACGGCATCCATCACTATTATTGGCATGAATTTAGGGCTGACTTATGGCGGTGGATTACTCATTGCCGAAGCTAAAAAAGGTGAGTTAAGCCAGCGTGAAATTTTTGGTGCCATCTCACTTATCGCTATTTGTCATTCTTTGATTGAAGATACATTGCTGGTGATGCTACTGGGTGCTGATATTTCAGGCGCACTATACCTGCGCTTAGTATTTGCGTTTATTGTTATAGGCGTGGGAATTCGCCTAATTACCATGCTGAATGATACTGTATTTTATCGATATTTTGGGGCTAAAAATTAGCTCTTTATCTTTGCCTTTCGATGTTATTCTTTCTCAGGCTTACGTGTAGTCGCAGTAAAATACCCTAACAGAGACAATAAAATAATCACCATAACAATTCCCCAATTTCCCCAGCGCATAAACGGTGTCATGCCTGCAAACGGTTGCACTTCACCAGTAATCACAGCAGTGGAGTAAGGGGGGGCGGTTGCTATCAACTTACCTTTTGTATCAGCAATTCCTGACACTCCAACATTAGTGGCGCGCAGCAGATAACGCCCTGTTTCAATGGCACGCATTCGAGCTATTTCCATATGCTGATGAGGCTCAAATGAATCAGTAAACCAGCCATCATTGCTGACATTAATCAACATATTCGCTTGTGGCAGTCCTTTTAATGTTTCACTGGCAAATGCGTCTTCATAGCAGATGGATATTTGTGCAATATTATTAGCAAGTTTAAGGGTTGTAGCACCAGTGCCTGCGGTGAGATTATCCGATGGGATCGTGATCCATTTATTTAACCAGCGCAGATAGCCTAGTAGCGGCATGTATTCTGTTAGCGGCACAAGGTGTTGTTTTGAATAAATACTTCGTCCTTCTGCTGTCAGTGCTAACACACTATTTTCAATTTCCCCCTGTTCATTTTGATAAAATGCACCGAGGAGTAAATCTGTGTTATTGGCTTCTGCTTCCTGCTGCAAGGGAAGAATAAAATCTTTCATATTACGTGAAAAAATATCTGGAATAGCAGTTTCTGGCCAGATAATCAAATCGCTTTTCCAGTTTTTTTGTGTCAGATTTTTGTATAACTCCAATGTGGGAAATTTGTTTTCAGGTAGCCATTTTTTTTCTTGGGGAATATTACCTTGTACTAAACTAACGGTAATCGGTTCCCCTTTGGGCTGTGTCCATAAAATTTTCCCTATCCCCCATGAGCCGACAAAGACACTTAGGATAATAAAAAGGGCGATAAATTGATGAACGTATCTATTTTTTTGTTGTACTTTTATATGATTACTATTTGGAATATCGACCCATAGTATTTTATTTGGATCTTTGAAAATAAAAAGTGAAGCCAATGCTCCCGATAAGAAAGTACTCAATAAACTGACGCCTAATACACCTGTAATGGGAGCGATATTTACCAATACATTATCAACTTGGCTATTACCAAGATAGAGCCATGGGAACCCTGTAAGAAACCAACCTCTAAACCATTCAATCAACACCCACATCAATGGATAAAAGAATAACAGGCGAATGACTTTATGATGATAGCGAAATAAATAAGCAAGCAGACCAAACAAGCCAATAATTAATGCGATAAGAACTACAAAAATACTGGTTAGTGTTGCAGCAACAGGGATATTGGCATGACCATAAAAATGCATGCTATAAAAAACCCATGAAGCACCCGTGCCGAACATCCCTATTCCATAAACCCATGCGAAGTAAAAATGCTGTTTTTTAGTGTTTGCCTGTAGCAAGGTATAAAATAAAATAGCACTTGAAACCCATGTGACAGGGTAAAAGCCAATGGGAGCAAAAGCTAAGACGACACTAGCCCCTGCTAGAAAATTTAGTAAATATAAATGAGTGGGGACGTTATTATTAATATTGTTTTTATTCATAGTGTATAAGGATCAGAATAGCCCAGTTTTTGCAGAATATCAGTTTCTAATGCTTCCATTTCTAGTGCTTGTTGCTCTTCAATATGATCATAGCCCTGTAAATGTAACATGCCGTGAACAATAAGATGTGCGCTGTGTTGTTCAAATGTTTTTTGCTGCGCTTGAGCTTCCATTTCTATCACGGGCAAGCAGATCACAAGATCACCTAAATGCAACGGTAAATCTAGCGTCACACCCTCAGGCAAAACAGGTTGATCAAAGGTAAAGGAGAGAATATTAGTTGCATACGCTTTATCACGGTATGTCTGATTGAGCGTTAAACCTTCCGCTTTATCAACAAAGCGTAAAGTAACACTTATATCACTCGTTTGAGATGATGATTGTAAAGCGGCTTCTGCCCAGTGTTGTATTTTTTGTTGATTAGGCAGATGATCATAGTGGTAAGGATTTTGTAACTCAATCTCTAGCTTAGGCATTATTTTTAGTGTCACTACCGTGTTGTTCATCATAACGATCGTAGGCTTTAACAATACTTTTTACCAAGGTGTGGCGCACCACATCATTCGGTTGAAAAAAGCTAAAGCTGGCTTCTTTAACATCTTGCAATACATTAATAATCTGTTTAAGCCCTGATAACTGTCGGTTGGGTAAATCAATTTGTGTAATATCACCCGTTACCACTGCTGTAGAGCCAAAGCCCATACGGGTTAAAAACATTTTCATTTGCTCAGTGGTGGTATTTTGCGCCTCATCCATAATAATAAAAGAATCATTCAAACTACGCCCACGCATATAAGCGAGTGGCGCAACCTCAATCACATTCTTTTCAATCAAGCGAGCAACCTTTTCAAAACCCAACATTTCATACAACGCGTCATACATCGGACGTAAATAAGGATCAACTTTTTGCGATAAATCACCAGGCAAGAATCCCAGCTTTTCACCAGCCTCCACCGCAGGACGTACTAAAATAATGCGCCGCACCTCATCACGCTCCAATGCTTCCACCGCACAAGCAACCGCTAAGTAGGTTTTACCCGTACCCGCAGGACCAATACCAAAGGTAAGATCATGCGTTTGCATATTGCGAATATAATTATTCTGATTCGCCCCACGCCCACGAATAACACCACGCTTAGTACGAATAGTGGTGTAAACAATATCCTTCTCATCGGCTTGATCAAGACTGGACTCCTGCATATATAAATGCAGTTTTTCAGGAGAAAGTGTCTCCGATACAGTGACATCGTAAAGCTCTTTAATCAGATTGATCGCCACCTGAATTTTAGTAGGAAGACCGCTGACTTTAAAATCATGTCCGCGATTACCAATGGTGACATCAAGGCGTGTTTCAAGTTGGCGTAAATGCTGGTCAAACTGACCCGAAAGATTCATTAAACGCTCATTATCAACAGGCTCTAATTTGAAATCAACCGTGCTTTGCTTGCTATCGTCTATTGTCTGGGTATTCAAAAAGTTGCTAGCTCCTGAGTGGAAGTGGAAGTTGTTCTTTAAGTATAGCTTAGTCTATCTGGCAGTTCAAAATTAGGTTTTGTTTCAGTTTATGGAAAACATATCTCTTAAAAAGGCATTTAATCAATCCTAACCCACAAAGGCATTTGGTGCTTCCAGTGCCTTTGCTTCATTACCCTTAAAATATAAAATTCCAACGCTTTTCTTGTGCTAATACAATGCTCGTTTCCCTTTAGTTGATAATCAATTTTCAACATCGATTGCACAGGCTCAGGCAGCTCAGGATTAATCTTAAAGCATAACTGAAAATACTGATGCCAATTTTGATCATTTATGGCTGGTTTCCATATCTGTGACGATGCTTTTATTGCTTTCATACGCGCCAGAGTAAAATCAAGAAATGCATTATCCAAATGACAATAAGCCCGCACATGGTAACGGTGATTTACATACACCAAATGATGCGGTGAAAGCGTACGACGTAATTTATCATCATTAGAGTGATATAAAATACTGAGGGTCTGCTCATTTTGAATCGCTGATAAAATCAATTTAACCGTTTTGCTCTTAATTTTTGGTTGTAATTGACGCTCAACATCCTCAATTAACACCTCATTCCAATCATCCGCCGCCCAATAGCGAGAGATAGCATCCACACCCCGCACATATTCCAGATATTTCTCAGGCTCTATGCGGATATAGTGAGGTTTAAAATGACTCCCTTTAATATGCCGTTTTCGCCCTGCATCGTATTGAATATTATCAGGATATAAATCTCTGTAATTTTTAATAACAGCCTGCGCATTTTGCCTTGCAATACCAAAAGTCTGCCCTAAATTAGTCGCCGTTAAACCTTCGCCCCAATACAAACGGGTTTCAATATACGCATAACGACGCGTTACCTCACTTTTCATTCACTAACCGCCACCTGAAAACAATCAAAACCCTCCTCCCGCCACATATCAACCACCTTTTGACGATCATCATAAGCACATAAAGTACGAGATTTTAAATCATATTCAATAATCCATTGCCGTTTTAACTCATAATCAGGAATGAAATTATTAATAGGTCGCATTAACAGTTTGTTATAAGGAATGCCATACTGCTTTAACCATGCCCTTGTCTCCCTCTCTACCGATGCACTTCTACCCGATAAAATCCATAATGGATGACCAAGTTGATACAACGCTTTAGCCGTTTGAATCACTGCTTGCTTTGGAGTGTCACTAGTGCAAGCTTTTGAAAAACTCTGCCAATCTTTGGTTTTTTGTTTTATGTAATGTAGACGGTGGTCTATATTGGCTAATGTGCCATCTAGATCGAAGATTATTAGTTTCATGTGTATTGATATCCTTACAAGGAGGTTGCTAAAAAGACCAAACTTCACACCAACATGTCACAAAAGATGACATGTTATATCTTGATTGCAAAGTAAGCATTGCATATAATTAGCCTGTTTGTTAATCTTTTGTTCAGCTACAGTACATAATTATTATTATTGATTTAAGTTATTATGGGTTCTGAGCTGAAAATAAATGGAAGGAAGAAGGAAGATGAAATTTGATTTGCATGTTTTAAAAGCAATGAGTGGGGACTCTCTTCTGCTGTCATATATAGGAAATGATAACAAGGAGCATAATCTATTAATAGATGGAGGGAAGCCTAACACCTATAAGAATAGCATTAAAAAAATTATAAATAATATCGAATTATTAGATTATGTTTTTATAACTCATATTGACAATGATCATATTGGAGGGGTTCTAAAGCTATTGGGCAGTAATAGTAGTGATAAAGTAAAAAATATTTTTTTCAATTCGGGTCATTTTATTTCAAAAAATAACACCACCTCTGTAAGTGAGACAGATGCGAATAATTTAATTGACTTTATTAACCAATCAAGTGTAATTAAAGCTAACAAAAAAGAGATTTCAATTAACACTGAGTATGATTTTTTCGGATTGAAAATATCATTTTTATCACCAAGCTATGATGCTATAACTAATTTTAATAATTCGTATTGTATAAAAAAAATAAAACCAGAAGCATTGATTAGTGACAGTGTCGAAGAAGCTAATAGTTTAAGTCTAGATCAATTATCAAAAATAAAATTTAGAGAAAAATCTTTAAAATCAGATCCTGCAAATGGTGTTAGCTTAGCAATGCTGGTTGAATATCAAAATAAATCTATTTTGCTTTTAGGTGACGCGAAAGACTCTATTATCATCTCTTCTTTAAAAAAAACTCACAGCGTAAAAAACAAGCTTAAAGTTGACTATATTAAGCTATCTCATCATGGAAGTAAATTTCATACAAATAATGATTTTTTATCACTAATTGAATGCTCTAAATTTATTATCAGCACAGATGGAAAACACAGTGGAAACAAACATCCTAATATTGAAACAATAGCACGAATTTTATGCCATAAATACAGAGATAAAAGGAATAAAATATATTTTTATTTTAATTATCCAGAAAATACATATATAGATAATGGAACAAGATTACTATCTAAAAAAGAGAAAATAAAACATAATTGTGAGTGTTGGTATAATAAAAATATATTTGAGATTGGTTCTTTATGAATAAAGAAGAAGCTTTTAAAGAAATAAAACTATTGACTGTTAAAATAGAAACAGAATATGAAAAGGGAACAGGCGTATTGATTTTCAAAAACAATAGAGCTTATGTTTTAACAGTTCATCATTGTATTTATGGAAAAAAAGAGCCTTATCATAATCTTGTTGAAAACAGTATAAAAATAACACTTGATTCAAAAATAAGTAAAATACTTATTAACCCTATAGAGTGTACAGTCTATAAAAATGATATTGTTTGTTTAGAGCTGGATACGAAAATAATAAATAATATAAAAATAGAATTAAATATTCAAGATAAAATGTTTCATGATGAAGAATATTTCTTAAGAGGCTACCCTAAAGCATTCTCTGATGCTCATCGTTTTAATGCTACATATAATGATGAAATTGATAAAAACAAGTTTCGAATAACCGTGGACTATTTAACTAACGACACATCAGGAGATGATGCTGTTGATTATATTAAAGGACTATCTGGAAGTGGTGTATTTTCTTATAAAGAAAACAAACTATACTTAACTGGATTGGTTAATAATCTAGCAAATAAGGCTGGCACTTTTAATGCAATAGATTGTGTTAAACTATTATTATTTAATAACGAGGTAATAAAAGAAGAAGAAACTGTTTTTGTAAACTCTAAGAGTAATAGTTATAGTTTTTATATATTTAGACGATTAGTTACCTTTGAAGAGTTTGATGAGTTTTGCAACCAATGCAATAGAGAAAAGCCTGAAAATCACTCATATAAATCAGAAAGAGGAAAATATCCTGTTGTTAATATTAATTTGAATGATGCAAATAAATATTGCGAATGGCTTAGTGATAATAATAAAACATATCGATTACCTACATCTTCTGAGTGGGACTACATTGCTAAGAAAAATAAAATTTCAAAAAAAAATTTAGATGACTATATTTGGCATAAAGGAAATACTAAAAAAAGAAAAGCTGTAGCTACAACAAAAAAAGTTGGTAAATTGGGGATTTATGATTTGCATGGAAATGTTGATGAGTGGTGTAGTGATCTAGTTATAAAAGAAAGCTCAATGAATCGCAGTGTGGAAAGTATTATTAAAACTAAAAATATGAAGCCACCTCATGCTAATATTAAGAATAACTTATTAGGATTTAGAGTAATATTCGAATCTATATGATTATATATTTAATTAACTTAAACTTTTGAGTAAAAAATGAAACCAAACCCAAAAAGATCCTACAGTTCTCAACAGCTATTAATTTCAGAATTGAAAAATAATTCCGAGAAATTGCGTAAACTTTTAAGTAATATAATTACAAATACAGAGTCTTCTATATTGAAAAAAAGTGCAGAAGAACCAATTAAAAGCATAGAAGAATTAATTAAAGTTATTGAAAATTCAAATCAAGATGAAATAAAGGAAATTTCTCTTATTGCTTTAAATAATTAACTGCAATACATTTTTTCAAAAGAATCAAAATATTCAATTAATGCTATTTTAACATCTTTGTGCTGATTAATTGAGTCAGTACATTCTTTTATTTTTTTATAAAATAAGCAATATGCATAATTTTGATCTTTCAAAGAGTATTGATTACAGTCATTGAAATTAGACTGTTCATTAATATATAAATCTTCCATAATCCATTTTAAATGACAATCAATAATACTGCTTTTAAACTCATTTATTTTCTCTTCATTTGATTTCATTTTACTTATAGAGTAATCATCATTTTTTAATACTTCAACTATAACACGATCTATTAACTTATCTTCTATGATGTTTTCTAAAGCTACTATTGCATCATTTGCAATATCTGAATATTTTATGGATTTTTCCCATATTTCATTTCTACACATATATATCCTTATGATATTTTTTAATAAATAAATTTATCCTGCTATTTATTAATGATATATATTATTAATAATAATGTCCCGACCTTTAACTAGGATATAGCGTATTTATTATTTACTTTAAGTAATGACCTGTGCTCTTCTTGTCCCTTTTAAAGATCATGAATTCATAGCTTTACCGACACCACCCAATTACTCTATTGATATCAATATCACAAGACATGCATAACTGATTGTTTTTATTAAACAAAAACAAATAGGTGTAATATATTTATATTGCTTGCTATGCTATATCATATATTAAATAAATAATTGCTAACAAAAAGGAATTTATAATGAAAAATAATAGTAAAAAAACAGTTTATCTAGAGAGTCACTAGAAAATATAAGATGGGATGGAAAACCTAGTTGCCCATATTGCAATTCAGTAAAGTATAGAGTTCTAAAGGAAGGGCGATATCAGTGTAATGAATGCTACACCTCCTACAGTGCGACTGTGGACACTATATTTCATAAAACAAGAGTGGATTTGGAAAAATGGCATGTTGTAATATTACTTGTAGTTAGCAACAATATTATCTCTAACGTTAAATTATCAAAGCAAATAAATGTAAATAAAAATACAACCTGCAGAATGGTAAATATAATAAAAAATGCTTACTTAAATAAAGATAAATTACTAATGAAAATTTTAGAAAGATATCACGGCAGGTTGGGTTAGCTTATTAAGCGTAGCGAAATAACATAACCAAACAAAACATCTAATAATGTCTATATTTTCTCGTTACCAAATTCTATTTGGTAACGCTGGTCAGAAATTCCATTTCGATACAATGCTATGGAAATGAA
>JAGLBQ010000216.1 GCA_023146675.1 Cocleimonas sp.
TATAAAAATCAATAAAAAGAAAATGATCAAGCTGATTGGTGCAACAGGCAATAATTTACAAAATATCAGTGTAGAAATCCCTATTGGCGTAATGACCTGTGTTACAGGCGTTTCAGGCTCAGGAAAATCCACCTTAATTAATCGCACCCTCTACCCAAATATTGCACATCACTTACACAATAGTGATAAACCCAAGTCACCCGTTAAAGAAATTAAAGGGCTGGATTATATTGATAAGGTGGTAGATATAAACCAAGCACCCATAGGACGCACACCCCGCTCTAACCCCGCAACCTACACAGGTGTATTTACACCAATACGTGATTTATTTGCCGCCACTCCCGAAGCCCGTTCACGAGGTTATACCGCTGGACGCTTTAGTTTTAATGTAAAAGGGGGGCGCTGCGAAGCTTGTCGTGGTGATGGTTTGATCAAAGTCGAAATGCATTTTTTACCCGATGTATATGTGCCTTGCGATGTGTGTGATAGCCAACGCTATAACCGCGAAACGCTAGATGTGCGCTATAAAGGCAAAAATATTTATGAAGTGCTAAATATGACGGTAGAAGAAGCGGTGGTATTTTTCAGCGCCATTCCAACTATTTATCATAAATTACAAACGCTAATGGATGTTGGTTTGTCCTATATCACCCTTGGACAAAATGCTACCACACTATCAGGGGGTGAAGCACAGCGAGTAAAACTAGGCAAAGAATTATCCAAACGAAGTACAGGAAAAACCTTATTTATACTTGACGAACCCACCACAGGGCTTCATTTTCATGATGTGGATGTACTGTTAAAAGTACTGCACCGCTTACGTGATGAGGGGAATACTGTGGTTGTAATTGAGCATAATCTTGATGTCGTAAAAACAGCTGATTGGATTATTGATTTAGGACCTGAAGGCGGTAGTGGGGGTGGTAAAGTGATTGCTACAGGGACACCTGAAGAAGTTGCGGAGGCTAAAGGTTCATTTACGGGGAAATATTTGAAGCCGATGCTAGAACAAAAGTAAAATAAGCTTAAATTGGTAGCCGAATAATCTTATCGATTAAATTTTAAAGATGCATAATCAATTTGGTCATACTTTTTTTCAATTACCATTTTTTCATTTAGGCTATTCTAATTAAAGCTCTCACTTTCCTTTCTGTTATTATCCATCACTTCGATAAACACTTACTCTAAGCAAGCATGAAGCATAATTTACAACACACCATAAATAAACGAATAGAAGAATGGGGACTGGCTAAGGATATTAGCTCAGAACATCTTTTACATCTTGTTGAGAAAAAATTGTCTCAATCACCTGATGATCCTGAACTGGGTTATTTACATGCGGAGTTATTACGCAAAACGGGGCAGACAGAGGAGGCAACACGAGCTTACCAGCAAGTTATTGATTTAACTGCACAACGCACAGATGCTCGCAGTCAAAAACTGGTTGATCGTGCATATAAAAGCCGCTCTAAATTACGCAACCATCTCATTCTGTTGGCATTAATTCCCATCGTATTC
>JAGLBQ010000217.1 GCA_023146675.1 Cocleimonas sp.
TGAAAAAGCAGGATGGTAATCCTAGTGAGTTTGCTTTTACCCATTGGTTAGCGAAACAACAGGCGGCTAAGATCATTTCAAATCTGCAAGCAAGTAATCCTAATTTAAGTTTTGATTTTGGCTCTAATGCAACCAAAGCTGGGCAAAATCCAATGGAGTTTATGCAGTCCTTGCTTGGATCTGAAATGCAAAAGAATCTTCGCCGTAGCGATGGATCTGTGGAGGGTGACGCTGATGGGGAGGATGGAAAACCTAAATTTAGCTGCTCTTATGATCAACATATTCCACACTGTAATAGCAATGATGTTCCTTCTGCTCCTGGCAAAAAACGGACGGAGGTCGTACTCTTAATGAATGCTTATCGCTCTATTCTAAATACCGAAAAAGACTGTGAAAAGCTGGAGCAATCGATTGATAAAGTAGGTGAGCAGCTTAAATGGCGAAAATCAGAAAAAAGTATTAAAGCGGATATGGAAGATTATGCGATTGAGTGTTTCTATCGTCAAAATAAGCATGAAAAAGTGATCGAACATGCCCGCAAACTACAGTGTGCTGAAGAGCCTCATTTTATTAATAGTGTTTATTGGTATTTGACGGCGAGTGAGCATCAATCTGGCAATATTGAAAAAGCAAATAATATGTATAACTGTTTTAATAAAGCGATTGAACATAAGGAAAAACATTATTATGACACGGCTAGTGTGGCGGCACGTCATCGTGAATCAGGCGCATTAGCATGGCTCTATTTTAATGATTTGAATACTGCAGTTGATGAATTGGAAAAAGCACGCAAGACCATAAAAGAGAGCAAGAGTAGTAGCCAAATGCTAAATTATGTTGCTTCTGAGATTGATCTTGATTTGCTGGAAACGTATGTGACAGCAAATATTGAACTGGATAAATTTGAACAACTCCATTTTGATATTAATAGTAGTGGCTATTTAACAGATGGTTATAAGCAGATTAAAGATACGTTGGCAGGTATTTTTTATATGCAAAATGGCAAAAATGCTGAATCAGTGGATGCATTGATTAATGTAACACAACGGTTTAAGCAAATGCCTGAATACATTTGTAGCTGGGATTGGTCTGGTTTTCATCGTGCTTTAGATACTTCAATTCCCAATGCTGACATTCGTAAAAAGGCCAAGTTACTAGTGGTTGCAACTAACTGCTATGTACCACAGTCAAGCGCAGAACGTATTAATAAAATTAACGCTGTTATCAAGAGTTTGAGGTAATACATGCTCAATAAAATATTGCTCAACTTATTGCAGAAAAATAGGGCAGTTAACCCACTGCAAGATGATGTCTTTGAAACAGCCTCTCATTATCAAGGCTATATTCTGCCATTGCGTTACTTCCTAGCAATGCGTTATTTAAAACATAAAGGTGCAGTGCTCAATGAGTTCCGAAAGGAAGGAATTTACCCTGTTCCTGTCGATGATTTTTCGCAGCGTCTCATTGCTCGCTTGAGTAAAAAAGGTGGTGCATCGACATCTCCTCCGCTATTAAGCACGCTACTAAAGACATGGTTTGTTTACCCACTACTACTAACTGCACTGCTCGTTTCTGCATGGCTATTTCAAGACTGGATTGCTAATCAGCGTTTGCAAGCAATGTTAGCTAATCGCCTGCCCTATTATTCTGATCTATTACACCGCTCTTTATTATTTAAATACTCTGGTTATGAGGATGCGTATAAAAAAGTCTTGATCGAAATAAAGAAGGAACGGACAAGTATTCTATCGCAACTTCCTGATAATAAAGATCTTAAGGTGACAATGAAACAAGGCTTGTTAAATCTGGCAAACAAAGATACAAGTACAGAACAGATCATGCTTAACTTTAAGGCAGTCAATAGAGTTCTGGATGAGCATAGGATTCCTTATTATATAACTCCAAAGGTACTGACTGTACCCTGTTCTAGCCTAATTGATGCGCCATTAGAAGAGATTCTGACACTCAAGAAAATGGAGTCTATTTTAACCGATGGAAAACCTGAAAAATGCCATACCTCCATGCTGACTATTTATCATGTTGCCAAGCGTAATCACCTTGATTATGGTGATATTGAATTACCATTATTCCATGTGCGTCGCATTGATAAAGTCCCTGCTGTCGATGGTGCGCTCGGGCTGACTTTTGGGCAACAGGGTATTGGCTCAATTATTTTACTGGATCGTATCAAAGAATTTGCGACTGATTCCGTTATTCCCGCCCTCACCTTTCAGGGGCGCAATACGCTGATTCCATTTTGGTTACAGGGCTATTATGATGTTGAAGAAGCGATTTCTAAACAATATAAGCAGACACTATCTGATATTTATAATAGCAGAACTGAGATTAAACAACTTAAAATCACTGCGAAGAAAATACTAAAAAATAAACGTCAGATGACAACCTCACGTATGCGCCAAACATTACAACGTGCAGATGGGGCATCTGATCAAGGTGTTTTAGGTGGCGGTCTGGATGCAATCAGTTCTTTATTAGGCGGCCTAGATAAAAAAGATGAAAAATCCAAAAAGAAACCTGAAGAGATTGATTATGCTATTTTAGAAAAACTCAATCAGGCATTACTGCCAAGTATTGAATATCACGAAGCCTATCATCAGATTGATAAAGAAAAATGGATAGAGCCTGTATGGGTTGCTAAGATTTTTGAGAGCTTATCTGACAATGGTAAAGAACATGCATTAGAAGAATTGGGCGCTTATTTAACCCAGCTAACCTATACAGAACAAGGAGCTGATATTTGGTTAACTAAAATACTGTTTTTCTCGTTAAATTCAATGATGCGTAGCCAACCTGAATTTTACTCATCATCGATTATTTTAGGCACGATGAATAGCCTTTATCTTGGAGA
>JAGLBQ010000218.1 GCA_023146675.1 Cocleimonas sp.
CCAGGCTTACGTGTTGGCTGGGTTGTGCCAGGTCGCTGGTTAGAGAGAGTGCAGCATTTAAAACTTTGCAATAGCGGTGCTAATGCCAGCATTACCACCTTGGCAGCAGCACGTTATTTAGAAGCAGGGACATTTGATCGTCATTTACGACAAATACGCCAATACTATAAACATCAACGTGATTATTTTTTACAATTGGCAACACGCTATTTCCCTGAGGATATACGCATTAGTAATCCTCAAGGGGGCTATATTTTATGGATTCGTTTACCGCAAGGAGTGGATGGAATGAGGTTATATGAATGTGCGTTAGAGGAAAATATTGCCATATCGCCAGGTACTCTGTTTTCCGTTAACCATCAGTATAATAATTTTATTCGAATTAATTATGGGCAGGAAACAATACAAAATTTGGAGAAGGCAGCGATATTATTAGGGCGTTTAATGCGTGAGATGATGACTTGTTGATACAAATATCTAAAACACATCAAATCGACTTCTTTCTACATGAAAAAAGCTAAGCACCCAACTATAAATAGGCCAAATCAGCAAGCTGGATAATAGTGGTAACCAATAGTGCCAAGTTGCAGGGTTACTACCCGTTGCTGCCATTATCCAGAGATTAATTAATAAATATGTTCCTAAAACAAGAAAGATAAGAACTAGCTGATGCCATAAAATATTCACCGAAAGACGCGGCAGAAGCCGTATTGACATAAAGACAACAACCACTAAGCCCAGTGCATGCTGCCCTAGTATCGATCCATAAAAAACATCAACAAAAAGCCCTGCTACCCATGCCATGACAATACTTATTTTTTTAGGGAGCTTTATAGACCAGTAGATAAATGTTAACACTATCCATTCTGGGCGCCAAAGCATCCATGATTCTGATAGTGGCAATAATAGCAGTATAAATGCTAGTACGACAGATACCATGACTGCTCCTGTAAAACGTGGAGAGACATTATTTCCCATTTTAGTTTGTCTTCTTTAAGATTGATTTTTCAGTAGCTTTATTCTTTTTTAACTGACTCGTAAGCTCTTCTTTTTTGCTTTTCACTGCTCTTTTATTATGCCAAATAGCTAATACTTCACGTGCTTGGGTAAAATCTGTCAAAGTATGTGCCATTACTTTCATGAAAGAGTCACCTGAGTTATATTTAATACTACTGACAATAGCAACAGGGTAACCAGCAGGATAGAGCTTACCCAGCCCTGAGCTGACGTAGATATCTCCCTTTCTTATATCAACATTTGCTTCTATATTTCTTAGCTCAAGCAAATTTGTTTTTCCTGACCCAACCGCTAGAGCGCCTCGCCCTATGACTTCATCTATTGCAAGTTCAGGCTTTCTGTTCAGTACACTCGTATTGACAACATGGATAGCGTGGTCTTTATCCGTTAACTGCATAATTTCCGCTGAATCAGGCGCAATACTATCAATTTGCCCATAGATATTTTTACCTGCAATAACCACTTGACCAGTGTACATATGGTCATTAGAGCCTCTATTAATAGTTACTTTACGGCTAAATGTATTAGCTGAAACAGATAATATTTCAGCAAGCAGATGTTTTTCATCTGTTTTAGGAATCGCATTAAGTTGTTCACGCAGACGCAGATTTTCATCGGCTATCGCATGATATTTTTGATTTCGTGCAGCATAGATATCAAGCGTAGTGCGTAACTGTCTATTTTCTTCTGCCATTGTCTTATGGTCTGAAAAATAATCTGTTAGATAACCTTTTGCACTAAATGGAAGATTAATCGCATATTTAAAAGGATAACTAATCACAGTCAGTGTTGTACGAACAGGGTGTAAAATAGTTTCTCGATAATCAAGCACCATTATGGCTGCGGAAATGGCAGCTAGTAGCATAAATTTGAATGACAACGAGCTGTATTCATTATTTTGAATTATAGAACTCATAGTAATTCTCCCCTTTTGAGTACTTTAATCAGAAGACCAGAAGTCAAATCCATCATCATCTAACATTTCAAGAATCTTCCCACCACCACGAGCTACACAGGTCAAAGGGTCATCCGCAACAACAACAGGGATCCCTGTTTCTTCCATTAACAAGCGATCCAAATCACGTAATAATGCACCACCACCTGTTAAGACAATACCGCGATCTGCAACATCTGCACCTAATTCTGGAGGTGTTTGCTCAAGCGCTGTTTTTACGGCACTAACAATACCAAAAAGTGGCTCCTGTAATGCTTCGAGAATTTCATTACTTGTGAGTGTAAAGCTACGCGGAACACCTTCTGACAGGTTACGCCCTTTTACTTCAATCTCTTGTAGTTCTTTGCCAGGATAAGCTGAACCAATTTCACATTTAATTTGTTCTGCGGTAGCATCACCAATCAACATGCCGTAGTTACGACGTACATAGCTAATAATGGCTTCATCAAGACGATCACCACCGATACGCACTGAAGCAGAATAAACAATACCGCGCAGTGACATAACCGCGACTTCTGAGGTGCCACCACCAATATCTAAGACCATCGAACCGATGGCTTCATCTATCGGAATACCAGCGCCAATTGCTGCTGCCATTGGTTCTTCTACCAAGTAAACCTTGCGTGCACCCGCTCCCATCGCAGAATCTTTGATTGCACGACGTTCAACTTGAGTTGCGCCACAAGGAACACAGATAACTACCCGTGGGCGTGGACGTAAAATTCTACCGCTATCCACTTTATGGATAAATTCTTGCAACATTTTTTCAGTATAGGTAAAGTCAGCGATGACGCCATCTTTCATTGGACGAATTGCGGTGATATTTTCTGGCGTTCGACCGAGCATTTTTTTAGCTTCGATACCCACTGCCTCAATTTT
>JAGLBQ010000219.1 GCA_023146675.1 Cocleimonas sp.
AATTTACAACGCCTAGCAAAGGGTGGATATAAATGGCGCTGTAATTTAACCGCAATCGTCACGTCTTATCTAAAAATAGCTGGATTCCCCCTGCCTAATCTAGTGTTTTCCAATCAAACACTGTTTATTCATGGTGAAAATTCTCCCTATATTAAGCCTAGTGATCATTCATTAATAAAGTCCCTCTTTACAGATTCAGACATTCAGACTATTTTCAACACAGCCCATCTACCGCACATTGAACAGCCTGATGAATTTTATCATCGCATAAAAATATTTTTAAGTTAGTGCTCAAAAAAAGAGTTGCATATTATTATTAATCTATATTAGAATATTCGCATATACAGAAACTACCATCAACCATCAATTTTTAAGACTAGGAAATAAAGATTATGAAACTTCAAACACTAACATTTGCCGCTCTACTTGCTCTATCTACAACTGCTTCTGCTGATTGGTTCGACGGATTTAATAATGGCAACGGTTCAGGCAATGCCGCAGGAAATGGCGCTGGCAATGCTCAAAGTAATGGCACTGCAAAAGGTAATGGCGAAGGAAAAGGCAATGGTTGGGGCGCAGGTAAAGGAGATGCAGACGGAGAAGTAGATTTCAGCATCAACTTTAAAGGCAAGGGTCGCACTAATATGGATTCTAAAATGCAAACAACTGCTGATGTACAAGGCGCAGGCGATGCACAAGGCGCTGGTAACGGTTCTAGTACTGCAGCAGGAAATTCAACAGGAAACATGGCTGGATCTAATGCAAATGGTGCATCTGGACAAGGTTTTGGCAACAACGGCGCACAGCAACAACAAGCTCAACGTATGCCAATGAATACTGCACAAATGAAAGCTGCTTTAATGGCGCAAATTCAACAAGCTCAAGCTATGTTGCAGCGTATAGAAGCTCAAGAAAAAGCAATGACTAAGTAAGTTGCAATAAGCTTATTGTTTTTCGCAAAAAAAGGCTCACCATTGGTGAGCCTTTTTTTATTCCATATTTTCAGAAAAACCTCCATCCCCTCTGTCGGAGAAGCGAGCGAAACACTTGAATCAGCAATAAAAATGCTTAATAATTATTCTAATTGTAGTCTCGTTAACTACACTCAATCAATAAAAAAATCAATAAAAATAAGAGAGTGTCAAAATGACAAACCAACAGTTAGCAAAATTATTGCTCTGTGGCGCATGCTTAACTTTATTCCCTGGGCATGCTGATCAGTTCAGTTCTAATGCAAATCGGTATGGTGATCAAACCTTGTCACTAGAGTCCTTTGGCGATATAAAAAATTACCACTCTGTTTCAGCTAGTTTTCTTGATAAAAATATTAATAAAAAATCTATTCAACCATGGCAAATACGCCTTGGGCTAAAAAGTGCAATCGCCTATTTAAAGCGTAGCAATCCCAATCAAACTGTAGCGAGAAAAGGTCTAAATGTTACAAACCAAGCACTAACGGATACAGCTAGTATTTTACTAGACTGGCATGGTGATTACACTCCAGAAGCTATGCGGGGACATTTTTATTTACAACGCTTGTATCGAGGCAGTCTTGATAAAAGCAAATTTACAGGATATTACACGCCAATTATTACCGCTCAATTACATAGAGATGATAAATATCGCTACCCTATTTATCGTTCACCCAATTTTGGGCGTCATCTTTCACGTGCAAAAATCGCAGCAGGTGCATTAAATAATAAAGGGTTGGAAATAGCTTGGACAAATGATCCCGTTGGCTTGTTTTATGTTCATATTCAAGGTTCTGGAATTTTAAAGCTAGCAAGTGGTAAAAAAATATCGTTGAAATTTGATGGCAGTAACGACAAAGGCTATAAAAGTATTGCAACCCATATGAAAAATAAAGGCTTAATTGCATCCAACCCAAGCCGTAATGCGGTTAAAAAGTGGCTGGATAATCATCCTGATAAAATGGATAGTGTCTTTAATATCAATCCTCGCTTTATCTATTTTACCCTAAGTGAGAAAAATACGATTACATCATCTGGAACCCCTATTATTACAGGGCATACCGTTGCCGTTGATACCAACTATATTCCATTTGGCGCGGTTATACTGGCTGAAGTCCCTATTATTAACTCACGTGGAGAAGCCGTTGGCAACGAATGGCGACTATTATTCTCGCAGGATAGAGGTAATGCGATTATTGGTCCTGCGCGCATGGATATTTACACGGGTATTGGCGAAGCCGCACGAGAAAAAGCAAATAGCTTAACAGGCTATGGCAAAGCCTATTTACTATTAAATAGACCACTGATTGAAGGTGCTATGGCGGTTTAAACTCATATATACCGCCATACAACCAATTAACATAAATAATTAACTCTATTAATGGCAATATTGTATTATATTGTGTAATTGTCCCTATTTTTTTAAAAGAAAACAGGAGCGCTATAAAAAATTAGGAGTCAATAATGAGGCGGGTTTTATTTCAAATTGGGGCAAACTTTATCTTAGCGGGGGTTATGACAGCATCAGCTAATGAATCTCTGCAGATTTTAACTTCTGATTCTAGTCATCTAATCAATATTTTTGAAGTTATCGTTGCAGGTGTTGTTGCTTCTGCGATTGTGATTGCAATCTTGGTATTGTTTATTGGGCAATGGTCAGGCAGAAAACAAAATACTGCAATAAAAAAAATTCGTAACAATATCGAAAAAAATGAAGAAATTATTCAGTCATCCGTTGTTAATGTCGATGAAAATACCGCTAAAATTCAACAATTGCTTAATATTATTGAAAAAAAATCAGCCGCTATTACTTCAAAACAACATGAAGCTTGGATTCATGCAGAAGATCTTGAAGAAATGCTTGAAGATGCGATGGAATATAAAGCAGAGCTACAGCAAAATACTGAAAACGTTAATCAACGCATCAATCAAATACAATCTTATTGGGACGAACAACTAACGGAGACTGCAGATGTAGTCGAACGTGTACAATCCACCTTAGAGCAAGGCTTGCAAAAAGTAGAGTCAGGGCTGGAAGAATTACAACAAACAGAGACACGGTCACGTGCTATCTCACAAAAAATTGTTGAAGCTTATGGTCGCCAAGCGGTTGCTCTTTCAGAAAACTCATCCACTTCAAATGATATTAAGCAAAATTTACAAAAGGCATTTGAAGAATCAAAGCACCTTTTACAGCAATTAGATGAACACAAAAAAGGTGCAAACAAAGCATTTCAACACTTTAATAGTGAGCTAGGGGATTATGAATTGCAGGCATGTGAGCAATTTGATGGGGCATTTCAAGCAACCGATATTGCAAAACAGGAGCTGACCGCTAATGTCAACGAAAGCCGCCAACATATTGATAATCTAAGGCGCTATGAATCAGAAGGTCGTAATATTAAACGGCAAG
This sequence comes from Cocleimonas sp., assembly GCA_023146675.1. Lineage (GTDB taxonomy): Bacteria > Pseudomonadota > Gammaproteobacteria > Thiotrichales > Thiotrichaceae > JAGLBW01. Next base: position 3,385 of record JAGLBQ010000219.1, read on the forward strand.
CCTGTGACCACTTAGAATCAATGAATAATAAATCAACGAAACAATTTGAAACGACACTAGAAAACACGCAAAAAATGTTTACCACATTGCAAAATGATGTTCAGGATGCACAATATGCGATAAATACATTGCGCAATATAAAAAAAGAAACAACTAAAACCTTTGAAGCAGAGCCTCTAGTTAAAATGCCCCCACAAGAAAAAGCCTCTGAATGCATTCAGAGTGCACCAGAGGCTAATATCATAGAAGAAAAAATGGAATACAAAGCCGTTAGCGGCGATAGTACTTTGGTTCCTTTCTTCTCCTTTTTGAAAAAAGAAAAAAAATGAGCCATCCTTGGCTCCCAATCAGCTTAATCCATCAATAACTGGGCAAAGATCCTTTACCCCTGACTGGCGGCTCTTCAGTTTGCTATAATTCAGTGAATTTTTACATACCAAAGAACTCTCGTCCATCCATGTAAGGTATTAGAAATAGCATCATATAGGTAGCATACAAAGCTGAACGGACGCTGAATCTCGATAAACTAACAAGATCATATAATATTTTTTAGGCAATATCAAAAATAAAAATAGTTTTATTTAAATAGAGTTAAAATTCAAACTTAAACTATCACATTAAGTTTGAATCACTCAACAAAACTAGTACCTATTGCCACATGATATTTCGCATTAGTTCCAGTATTTATCCCCTAACTTTACATAACAACACTACGCTTGATGTTTTGTAATAGCGATTTAAGATACTTTCCACTAGACTAGTGAGCTTTACTTTACTTGCCATGACTTAAATGTTTAGGTCAAAAAACAGCCATTTTTGACAACTAATCCCTATCTTAATGTCGTTAATCGCTTATACCAATAAAACCAATTACAATTTGAAAAATGAATAAATCAAATCAGGCAGAACGCCATAATGAGCGCATGAAGCGCACGAAAGAAATTGTTGATAAGCGCATTGCAGAGGCACAGGAAGAGCGAGGTGTTTTTATTTTACTAACAGGTAATGGTAAAGGCAAAAGCTCTTCTGCATTTGGTATGGTCGCGCGCGCATTAGGGCATGGGCAAAAAGTGGCAATTGTACAATTTGTTAAAGGTCGTATGGAAACAGGAGAGCAAAATTTTTTCACACAACAGGATCAAGTTGATTTTCATGTGATGGGCGATGGTTTTACGTGGGAAACTCAAAATCGTGACAAAGACATCGCATCAGCGCAACAAGCATGGAAAATAGCGAAAGGTATATTACAAGATGTCCGTTATGACCTTGTTGTGCTGGATGAAATGACTTATATGTTTAAATACGATTATCTGGACTTAGAAGACATCATCAGCACAATAAAGCAACGCCCTAACCTGCAAAATATCATCATCACAGGACGCGGTGCTAAAAAATCACTCAAACAGGCTGCCGATACTGTTAGTGTTATTATGGATGAAAAACATGCCTTTAAAGCGGGAGTAAAAGCACAAAAAGGGATTGAGTGGTGAGTTCTCATTCAAAAATAGCGTCATGTCCTGCCGTTTTTATTTCTGCTCCTGCATCAGGGCAGGGGAAAACCACCATTACAGCAGGGCTGGCACGTTATCATTATAATCAAGGACGCAAGGTGCGTGTCTTTAAAACGGGACCTGATTACCTTGATCCGTTGATTCTACAGCGCGCATCACACCACTCTGTTGAACAGATTGATTTATGGATGATGGGTGAGGATTATTGTCGCCAAGTATTGTATCAAGCAGCCTGCAAAGCAGATTTGATTATTATTGAAGGGGCTATGGGCTTGTTTGATGGTAATCCAAGCAGTGCGGATTTAGCAGCGTTTTTTGGCATTCCCATCATTGCTGTTATTAATGGCAAAGCGATGGCGCAAACATTTGGGGCGATTACACTTGGCTTAACACAGTATCGCCCAGATTTAAATTTTGCTGGCGTTATCGCCAACAATGTCGCCAGTGAACGTCATCAAGGACTAATCAAACAAAGCATTCCTAAAAATACAACTCTGCTCGGCTGCTTTCCACGCAACGAGCAAATGGAATTACCCCATCGACACCTCGGTTTGATAGACCCCAATGAGATAGAGGATTTTGATCAACGCCTTGAAATGTTGGCAAATGAAATATCACTAAATGAACTAGGCGAGTTGCCACGAGCAGTAGTATTTAAAGACTCTGTTAATCAAACACCTATGCCTAAACTGAAATCCTACACCATTGCCATCGCTAAAGATGAGGCATTTAGCTTTATCTATGCTGAAAATATACGTTTATTGAAGGCATTAGGTGCGACCATTGTTTATTTTTCCCCTTTGCATGATCAAGACTTACCAGTAGCTGATGCCCTGTGGCTACCTGGCGGATATCCAGAACTACATAAAGAAAAGCTACAAAATAATCAGAAAATGCATCAAGCAATTCAACAGCACTATCAAGCCGATAAAAAAATACTTGCCGAATGCGGAGGTATGCTTTACATACAAAAAACACTAACAGGTATTGAGGGCGACAGTGTCAGAATGGTGGGGCTAATCTCAGGTGATGGACATATGCGTAACCGTAGTGGATGTCAAGGGATGCAAACGGCACTGTTGCCAGAAGGTGAAATACGTGCTCATGCACATCACCATTCACGCAGTGAAAATACAATTGAGCCCATTAATTATGCTAAACGTGCGACACATCCTGCCCCAGGAGAGGCTATTTATCGCAGCAAAGGTTTAACTGCATCCTATTTGCATCTATTTTTCCCCTCCAATCAAGCAGCAATAGTTGAGCTATTCTCAAGATAAAAATCATTACTATAGACAGAGCAATACCTTCGCTAATTTGATTTAAGCCAAAAATAGTTTTTTCAACTGATATGAATCAACTACTTACATGTGGCAAGATGCTTAAAAATGAGATGTTTTTCATTTTGCCGAAAGTATTAACAGAGAAAATAATGGCTAAAAATAAGACTCAGGTGTAGTTTGACAGTTACATTAGATGATCATTTTAAAATGCAGAGTAAAGGGATAGTTAATACGACTACTCTATCTAAGTACCCATCATTAAAACAAGGCAATGATGACTATTAGTTTTACTTATGATATAACCCCTCACCTATAGGAGCGTGCTTGTTTAAATTTAAAAGTACAATCAAGTGCAAATTCTTTATGGTGTCAGGCTTATGAACTTTCACAAAAAAAATGGTACTAGGCGCATGCGTTTTAATGGTAAACAATACGCATTACTAAGACTAAAAAACAATTTAGGCATGGGGTTAAGTGATGATCTTCCTCTTCATGTCATTTCTTCATTACGAGGCTTCAATCTACCTCGTGATATACAGATGACATCTGAGGCAACAGAACAGATAAAATATGAATACCTTGAATATGTTCATTTACTGCGTACTAATGATGAGCTAAATGTTACCGTTGAGGTTAATTATCCACTCCAAGTATGGAAAGAGAAAATAAATTTACTCTCCTATCTTGAAACCTTACGTGAGCAACTTAGGGATAATTACTCCATTCAATCAGCCCAAAATAACCTTTTTGATGAAGCACTGATAAGCGTACGCTTTCAATTAAAAGCAAATTGTACGACCCATATCAAAAGCATGATTGAGCTATTAGACAATCTTTTATATCAAGAGCATAAAAGGATACTGTCTTACCAAAGTATGAAATATAAAATATCACTGTCAAGACGCCACCAGCAAGCAGGGAAGTCATTATTACATTACCTTTATAGAGTCATGGAGCATAAAAATCTTAGTGATGATTTAACAGTATCCGTTAGTGAGGCGGCACACCTTGTTACTCTTGAGTTAAGATTTCCTCGATCCAGAAAAAAGAAAATAAGAGAAGCGATTCACTATTATGGTCTGATACTTAAAGGTGACTTATCAACGAGTCATTTATTTCATGAAAAAGGACATTGTGCTGATTTATCAACAACGCTAGGTTCCGTCCAAAAACGTATTACCGCTCAAAATGAAATGCTATATGAGACCACTATTGAGTTTCATTCAGCTGAAGAGGAAACGGTTTGGTTGCGGGAACATATTGGTAATTGCCTTGCTGATGATGCTTTAATTGCAGCTTAAGAAATAACATTAAGATCTTTACCAAAAGATCCCCCTGCGCAATATCATTTTTTATTTTGTATGCTATATTGCCCCCCCCCTGTTGTCTACTGAGAGTGCAGTCCAAACTATGTCCCTTACTGTTTCAAATCTGCAATGTACCCGTGGTGATCGGCAATTATTCTCAGGGCTTAATCTGCAATTAAGCGCCAAACAATTACTTTTTCTTGAAGGCAGAAATGGCAGCGGCAAAACAACCTTAATTCGTACCTTATGCGCTTTATTTGTTGCCGACAAAGGTGATATCTTGTGGCAGGGTCAGTCTATTGAAGAACATTTGGAAACCTACCACAATTCACTTTTCTATCTTGGTCATTTAAATGCTATTAAAGGTGACTTAACCGCATTAGAAAATCTTCGTTTTAACCATACAATGTCAGGACAAGACTGCTCTGATGATGAGTTACTGGATGCACTAGAGCGCATTGGTTTGTTTGGCTATGAAGACTATCCTACCCGTCAACTTTCCCAAGGGCAAAAACGTCGTGTTGCGTTAGCTCGGCTTATTGTCAATAAATCTCCCCTGTGGATATTGGATGAGCCTTTTGTTGCGCTTGATATTGCAGCAGTTGAATTGTTACAACAGATCATCTCCCAGCATATTGAAACAGGAGGAATGGCGATCATCACCACCCATCAAGCCGTGCCGCTCACTGAAGGTAAAGTACAACATCTCAATTTAGATGACTATGCCGCTACATCAGGAATGGAAAGCTATGTTTAACACCTTCTGGATGATTCTAAAACGAGATTTAAAGCTCGCATTACGCCGTCGTAGTGAAATTTTCACGGTACTCTTCTTCTTTATTATTGTGGTCAGTCTCTTCCCTTTAGGGGTTGGCTTTAATGAAGCCATGCTGCAACAAATAGCCCCTGGTGTTGCATGGATTGCAGCCTTGCTTGCCTCCATGCTGGCACTAGAGCGTCTATTTGCCAATGATTATGTCGATGGCACATTAGAACAAATGCTCTTAACCCCACAGCCACTTTCCATGTTAGTACTGGCTAAAATGACAGCGCACTGGTTATTAACAGGTTTACCGCTAGTGCTAGTCGCACCTGTTGTTGGTATTCTGTATCATTTAGAGGCCGAAACCATAGTAACCATGATGTTTATGTTACTATTGGGTACCCCTATATTAAGCATGATAGGCGCAATCGGTGCTGCCTTAACATTAGGCTTGCGGGGTGGTGGTGTCTTGATTTCTTTGCTAATTTTGCCTTTATACATTCCCGTTTTAGTCTATGGGTCAGGCGCTATTACTGAAAGCACGTTACAATCTGGCAATATTGAACCGCATATATTGTTATTATCCGCATTTTTGCTACTGTCACTGATATTCTCCCCATGGGCAACCGCGTCTGCCTTAAAAATTTCTCTGGAATAGGAAGTTAATATGTCCGTAAGCTGGTTTAAATACGCTGCACCAATGAACTTTTACCCCTTAGCAGGCAAATTAATTCCATTATTCTGGATATTAGCCATAGCACTGATAGGCTTTGGGCTCTACTGGGGCTTCTTTCAAACGCCCGATGTATTAAGTGATCAAAAACAATATTACCGTATTATCTTTGTCCACGTAGCAGCAAGCTGGATGGGGATGTGGCTCTATGCAATGATGGTTTTCTGGGGCTTGGTTGGACTCGTTTTTAATACCCGCTTATCGTTTATGATGGCGCAAGCAACCTCTGTGACAGGTGCGTTAATGGCCTTTATCGCATTAGCTTCAGGCGCTGTATGGGGTAAAGTTAGCTGGGGAACATGGTGGGATTGGGATCCTCGTTTAACCATGTCGCTTATTTTAATGTTCCTTTATATTGGCTATATCGCCCTGCATTCTGCAATTGATAATTCTCGTCGTGCCGATAAAGCCTCTGCGGTACTATCCTTGGTAGGATTAGCCATTGTTCCTGTGATTTATTACTCCGTTAACTGTCCTAATCCTAATGAATGTGGCTCCTTGCATCAAGAATCCTCCTTTAAAGGCGTTGAATCCAATATATTATTAGCCATGTTGGTGACAGCTTTGGGCTTTTGGATGTATAGCTTTGCAACTATCTTAATGCGGGTACGTAATATTATTCTCGAAAGAGACATGAATACAAAATGGGTGTCAAAATTATGAGTGAATTTTTTTATATGGGTGGCTATGGCTATCATGTATGGGGAATTATGTTGTTAGCGCTGGTTATTATGCTAGTCGAATCCCTTAGTTTAAAACGACAGCAAAAAGCCTTGTTGCAACGTATTCAACGTAATAAACGTATTCAAAAAAACAAAGAAAAATTTTTGCAGATTTGATTTATTTGGATATCAATACTCTAGATAAAAATTTTATTCCTTAATGGGAGATAGCAAATGAAAGCAAGACAAAAACGATTAATTTTTGTTTTATTGGGGGTAGTGGCAGTCATCGGTGCTTCCTTTCTAATTAACAAAGCAATGCAAGGCAACTTTTATAAGCTATACACACCGCAAGAGGTGTTAGCAGGTGAAGTGCCAACAGGACAAACAATTCGCATTGGCGGGCTAGTAAAAGAAGGCAGCCTTAAACGCAGTGATACTGAATTAGAAGCACGTTTTGTCGTATTGGATAAACATAAAAACGAAGTCACTATTGTTACCAATAAAATTCTCCCTGATTTATTTAAAGAAGGTAAAAGCCAGATAGCACGCGGCATACTCAAAGCAGATGGTATTTTTTATGCAGAAGAAGTATTAGCTAAGCATGATGCGAACTATATGCCAGAAGAAATGAAAGATATTGTTACCGAACAGCACACACCAGTGAAGGATGGGGTTAAATAATGATTCCAGAGATTGGACATTTTGCATTAATTATTACGCTCGCCATTGCCATTGTTCAGGCAATCTTCCCGATACTCGGGGTTAGCTTAAATAAACCACAATGGGTAGCCTTAGCAAGGCCCACCGCACGTGCACAGTTTTTATTTGTTAGCATTTCCTTTGCGTGTCTACTCTATGCTTTTGTTACTAGTGATTTTTCCGTTAAGTTAGTAGCAAATAATTCCCACACCCAGATGCCGCTCATCTACAAGGTGTCGTCACTATGGGGCAATCATGAAGGCTCTTTATTACTTTGGTCTTTGATATTGGCAGGTTGGGGTTTAGCGGTTTCAATTTTTAGCCGTAGCATACCGCCAGTGATGTTAGCGCGGGTTATGAGTGTTATGGGTATGGTTGCTATTGGGTTTTTACTCTTCCTAATTGTAACCTCAAATCCATTTGAGCGTTTACCTTTCCCTCCTGTTGAAGGACGTACGCTCAATCCCTTATTGCAAGATTTCGGTTTAGCCGTCCATCCACCCATGTTGTATATGGGCTATGTTGGCTTTTCTGTTGCCTTTTCCTTTGCTATTGCCGCCATGCTTGGTGGTAAGCTTGATGCGGCTTGGGCGCGTTGGGCAAGACCTTGGACAAATATTGCATGGATATTCCTCACAGGTGGTATTACCTTGGGGAGCTGGTGGGCTTACTATGAGCTTGGCTGGGGCGGTTGGTGGTTCTGGGATCCTGTTGAAAACTCATCGTTATTACCTTGGATCGCAGGAACCGCATTAGTCCATTCACTTGCAGTGACGGAAAAAAGGGCTGCCTTTAAATCATGGACCGTTTTACTTGCAATACTGGCTTTCTCACTGAGTTTATTAGGTACTTTTTTAGTCCGTTCTGGTGTACTAACATCGGTACACTCATTCGCTGCTGATCCTGAGCGCGGTCTCTTTATCTTAATCTTCCTTGGTGTGGTGATTGGTGGTTCGTTAACCTTGTATGCCGCGAGAGCGCCCAAGCTACAATCAACAGGACGCTTTGATTTAGTCTCACGAGAAGTCGGTCTATTGGTTAACAATGTAACCTTAGCAATTTTAACCCTAACCGTGTTACTCGGAACACTTTACCCCTTGATTATTGATGCACTGGGGTCAGGTAAAATATCCGTAGGACCTCCCTATTTTAATAATATTTCCATTCCTTTAGGCACCGTTTTATTTTTATCCATGGGTGTTGGCTTGTTTTTACGTTGGAAAAAAGACAGCCCCGAACGCTTGATGAAAAAATTACTCCTACCTGCCAACCTTGCCATAATTATTGCTATCTTTGCGCCGATGTTTTTTGGCAAAGAGTTTAGTTGGCGTGTTTCATTAGGCTTATTACTTGCAAGCTGGGTTGCACTAACCGCACTCATCTGGTTTGCCGCGCAAGGTCGCTCCCTCTTTGTAAAGCCATTATCCGCTTGGGGGGCGATGTTGGGACATGTTGGCATGGCTGTTGCCGTTACTGGTATTACCTTAACCTCCATGTACAGCACCGAAAAAGATGTGCGCTTAGAGCTAAATAGTAGTTATGAAGTGGCAGGCTATGCCTTTAAATTCATTAAAATGGAAGATCGTAAAGGCGAAAATTTCACTGCAACACGTGCAACGGTTGATATTAGCAAAGAAGGAAAATCCTTTATTACCCTGTACCCAGAAAAACGGAACTATGGTCCTGGCACCATGCCAATGACTGAAGCAGGCATTGACCCTGGTTTTTTCCGTGATCTTTTTATTGCTTTGGGTGAGCCACTTGGCAAAGATGCATGGAGCTTCCGCATTTATCACAAACCTTTTGTACGCTGGATCTGGCTTGGTGGTATTTTGATTGCATTAGGTGGTTTATTGGCAGCGTTTGATGGACGTTATCGACGCACCCGCAAAGTGTTTTTAAAAGAGAAAGCAAATAGGCAGACAAGTAATAAAGGTGCTGCAGCATGAAAAAAACGCATTTAATACCATTGGTTGTTTTTACCTTACTGGCATTATTGCTGTATCGAGGCTTGAGCTTAAATTCAAGAAATATCCCCTCACCCTTTATAGGAAAACCAGCCCCTGCCTTTGATCTGCCACGCTTGTATCAAAAAGATCAACGTATCTCTGTTGAAAGCATGAAAGGCAAAGTGTGGGTCATGAATGTATTTGCTTCATGGTGTGTCTCCTGCCGTGCAGAGCATGTGGTGTTAACCAATTTTATTCGCAATCATAAAGTACCCACCGTCGGTTTAAACTATAAAGACTACGGCACTGAAGATTATGGTGAAGAGGTTCTTAGCTGGTTAGCACAATTAGGGAATCCTTACTCTGCGATTGCCGTTGATACAGAAGGGCGCACAGGAATTGACTATGGTGTCTACGGTGTACCTGAAAGCTTTGTTATCGATAAAAAAGGTATTATTCGCTATAAATTTACGGGCCCTGTTGATCAAAAGGCTGTGATTGAAACACTGGTTCCATTGATCTTAAAACTACGTGAGGAACCTGCCTAATGAAGCAATCCATTCGACTCTTTTTACTCAGCTTCTTTATTGCTCTACCGTTTACGCTTTATGCAGGAAGTATTGAAACCTATACATTCAAAACCCCTGAGCAAGAGGCTATTTATAAAGGGCTAGTCAAAGAACTACGCTGTCTAGTTTGCCAAAATCAAGATATTGCTGACTCCAATGCAGAACTAGCCCAAGACCTACGTCGTCAAACCTATGAAATGATTACAGCGGGTAAATCCCGTGATGATGTGGTTGATTATATGGTGTTGCGTTACGGGGACTTTGTTTTATACCGCCCTCCCTTCAAAATGAAAACCCTCTTACTCTGGGTTGGACCTCCGCTATTTTTATTACTTAGCCTGTTCTTCTTAGTTAAATTTTTACGCAATCGACCCAAGACTGCTGAAATTGAACTTGATAAAAAACAGCGCAAATCAATGCGTAATTTATTAAAGTAAACTTTTCTTATGAAAAATTTACAACTTAGAATGTAGGGTCGACAGAGCTTACGGAACCAACCCTATAAAATATAAACTCATTCTCATGCGCCAGCATGAGAATGCATCGTCAGATGCTACTTGCAGGAACTTAATCAATGTTTTGGATTTTCGCAATACTACTCATTCTTTTAGCTTTGGCGATGATTTTGCCTCCTCTACTCAAAAACACAACGCTAGAAACCGATGCACGCCGTGATCAGAATATACAAATCGCCAAAGAGCAATTAGCAGAGCTTGAAACATCCTATGCTAATAATGAAATGCAGCAGGAAGACTATTTATCTCGTCGTGATGAGTTAGAACAATCACTTTACTCTGATGTAAGCAGTGATGAAACCAAGATAACCGAGTATGCAAAGCCAAGCATTATCAGCACTGCATTAATCACTTTAGTTGTCCCCATCATAGCATTTGGCATGTACGCACAATATGGCAATAGCAAAGCACTCGACCCAGAAACTGCTAAAACAGCCAGCAATATACCCAAGAAAGCCAATGGCGAACCTGATGTTGATGCAATGGTGTCGGGTCTGCGTAAAAAGTTGGATGCAAACCCAGATAATGCTGAAGGTTGGTATATGCTAGGGCGCTCCTATATGGCGCTCAATCGTTTTAAAGATGCAGTCTATTCCTATGAACAGCTCTATAAATTAGAACCTAATGATGCCAAAATAATGCTATTTTTAGCCGATGCTTCTGCAATGGCTAAAAATGGCGATGTCTCAGGTCGCCCCGCTGAGTTAATCGAGAAATCATTAGCGCTAATACCCAATAGCGTAACAGGCTTGTGGTTAGGGGGGATGGCTTCATCACAGCAAGGCAATCACACTAAAGCAATTGAACGCTGGACTGCCTTACTTCCATTATTAGCAAAGCAACCTGACCAAGCGAGTGAAGTACGCCAACTCATTGCTGAAGCTAAAAAGAAATTATCACCTGACGCTGTTGCCAGCCTACCAAAAGTCACCAAGAAGATAGAGAGCAAAGTAACTCAAGAGGTTGCAACCACAACACCTAAAGCAGTTGATGCTAAAAGTATCGTCGTAACGATCACCCTATCTGAGCATCTTAAAGAAAAGGCTAATGCCAGTGATACTGTATTTGTTTACGCGAAAGCAATGGCAGGACCGCCGATGCCATTGGCAGCAAAGCGTATTCAGGTAAAAGACTTACCCATTACTATTACCTTAGATGATAGCACTGCAATGATGCCCGCCATGAAATTATCAGGTTTCCCTAAAGTCATTATAGGTGTACGTATATCCAAAAGTGGCAATGCAATTGGAGTCAATGGTGATTTATACTCAGAGAAGAGAGATATTGCTTTAGGCACTCAGCAGAATCTTGTTATTGACTCAGTATTACAAAAGTAACCACCTACCTAACGGAGATTAACAGATGAATATTCTAGCTTTTGGACCCAATGGAAGCGGCAAAGGAACACAAGGCGCGATTGTTAAAGAAAAGTATGGCATGGATCATATTGAATCTGGCGCAATTTTTCGCGAGCATATTAAAGGCGGCACAAAGCTAGGCATGAAAGCCAAAGCATTTATAGAAAGTGGCGACCTTGTTCCTGATGAAATCACTATTCCAATGGTGTTAGAAACACTTGCAAAATCAAAAGAAAAAGGCTGGTTACTGGATGGATTTCCACGTTCATTAGCACAGGCTGAAGCATTAGATAAAGCATTAAAAGAATCAGGTATGGCACTTGATTATATACTTGAAATCACACTAGATCGTGAAATTGCAAAAGAACGTATTATGGGGCGTAGACTTTGCGCGAATGATAATAATCACCCTAACCATATTGCATTTGATGCGATTAAACCTGTTGAAAAAGATGGTGAATTAGTGTGTCGCGTCTGTGCTGGTGAACTTTCAGCTCGTGCTGACGATCAGGACGAAGGTGCAATCAATAAGCGCCATGATATTTATTATGATGAAACCACAGGAACAATGGCTGCGGTTAATTATTTTAAAAATACAGACTCAAAAATAATAGCGGTTGATGGGTCGAAAGCGATCAAAGCAATATCTGAGGATATTATGGATCAGCTAGGTTAATACTCTACTACTTCCTCTACCCTAAAACAGGGTAAAAAGCCCGCTAACTGCGGGCTTTTTTGTTTTTACAAAATTCACTTTTACAATAAAATACGATGGCTTTGATGCAACCAATTTAATGATTGCTACGTAATTGATAGTGCGTTTATCAACTTATTACTCTTTTTGAGTCGTATTACTAAAGGAAATAAAGAATGAATTCAGTAAAAAAAGTATCTAGCATTGCACTTGCTTCAGCGGCAGCAGCACTACTTCTAACAGGTTGCTCTGCAACAGGATACACTCCTACTAAAGCAGCGGGAAAAGCACATAAAGTAAGTATGGGAAAAGTTGAGTGTTCGGGTATTAATGCATGTAAGGGCGCCTCATCCTGTCAAACAGCCAGCAGTGCTTGCAAAGGTTTAAACAGTTGCAAAGGTAAAGGCTGGATTCCTGAGACTAAAGCTAACTGTCTATCAAAGGGCGGTAAAGTTGGTAAAGCAACTAAAATGTAATTAAAAGGGCATCCTTCAATTTTTCATATTGGGATAGCTTGTAGAAGCCGC
>JAGLBQ010000022.1 GCA_023146675.1 Cocleimonas sp.
GTGATAACACTAAGAAAAACATCATTATCCGCAGACTCACTCACCACTTTTTTTACTGAGGTATTGCAATCAGTTTTTTGTAGTCCGGATATAACACAGGTATCCAGTAGTATTTTCATAACTCAATATCACGCATAAGCGCTTTGTCACGATCTATATCCAGCCCCATGAATGGTTATGCTCCACCCCTTGATTTAGGGTCGTTTTTCTTATCACTCTCGATTTTTTTTCTTTCGCTGTTAAAGTGCTTTTTCTTTTGCTCTGGTAGCAGCACGCTCATCCCTTCTGTTGCTTGCGGAAATGGCGTGGTAATAATTTGCTTGTTATCAAGATCCTGTATTTTTGCTTGCGGGGATGACGTATCCAGTTGAATGACACTAGTAGACTCTGTATTCCAAACCGTTTTTACGGCAAGAATAAACACTTTATTATTCTCCACTAACAGAATTTCACGATTTTGACGCACCGCTGAAGAAGGCAATAGATAGACATTATGAAAGGTCTTGCCTTTAATCGAAGCATTTAAGTATTGCCCCACACGTAACGAAACAGCGGAGGTGGAATCCTTTGCATTTGTGATAAAGGGATTATCAAGGCGGGCAATAACAATAATCTGACGGCTTTGATTATCTAATGTTGCACGTGTCCCTGTAATATAACCGTTCCACTTACCATTTTGTTCATAAGGCAAGGTTAGTTCCACTGGAAACTGCTGTTGTTTGGCTGTATTGCGTTCAATATCATGCGGCAAATCAAGCAGTTCAAATTGTTTCAGTGATAAGGGCATATCCACTTCCACAAAATCTGCGGGATAGAGTGAACCTGCAACCGTATTAGGCGATAGATACTGACCTTTGCCTATACGTTTTGCTAAAATACGCCCTGCAAAAGGGGCGGTGACTTTAGTGCGTTCAAGATTACGCTGTTGCTGTTTTAACTGTGTTTTACTACTTGCCAGCTTCGCTTTTAAACCATCCCGACGACTTTTAAAGGTTGCAAGCTGACCTTTGATATTTTCAATGTTTTGCTGTTGCTGATTAACAGCCTGTTGCTGTTGTAATATTTTCTGTTCCTGAGAGAGTGTATTTTGATCCTGTTGAATCAGCGATTGATCCTGCTGTGCTAATTGTTGCTCTTGTTGCACAATCACCTGTTGCTGCTGGATAATCGCCTGATTAAGCTGGATGACTTTTTGCTTTTCACTCTCGACTGCATTACGAGCAATCAAGCGTTTCTCCCACAATGATGACATGCGCTGTAATTCTTTTTGTCCTAATTTTAGATTGCGCTGGGTCAATAAAAGGTTCTTTTTAGCCAGCAATAGATTTTTTTTGACTAAAATAATATTGCGCTTAATAGCCCCTCTATTGCGCTCAACATTATGACTATTACGGCGTGCCAGATTTAGGTTTTTCTGCACAGAGCGTAAATTAACCTTTGTCAGTCGATATTTATTGTGCGTATTTTTTTCTTCCTGATTGAGCTGCTGCAACGATGCTTTAGTTGATGCACTATTGCTTTTAGCGATACTGATCGCATCACGAACATCACTGTCATCCAACTCCAGTAATATCTCACCTTGATTAACATAAGCCCCCTCGCGAAAGTTACTGGAAAGTTTTTTAACTTTTCCTGCAACTTCAACCACCAGATTCGTTTCTGACTGTGCTTTAACAATGCCAGAGGTAGAGAGAGTCACAGAGTAGCTCTGTTTTTTAACCGACTGCACTTCAACAACAGGCGTACGATCTACAGGGGGTCGTTTTTTAGGCTTAGGCCCTGTTGACATTAAATAGGAATAGACTGTGTAGCCTACAAAAAGGATTAAAACAGGAACAATCACCCGTATTAAATTGACAATGATTTTTAACATGCCAGATGCAGACCTTTATATTTATGTTGAGAGCGGGGTTGATGGGATAATAACAATCAAAAGATAATATAGAAGATTTGTATCTAAGGCTATTCGTAAAAATGCTTGTTGCTAAACCCTTTTATTCTGAAAGTTTTAGAAGATTTAAGGATTTAATATAAGCTTATTTGAGCGGGAATGGGGGAGTGAAAGATTTATCTTTCACTCCCTTATTGAGGGGGGGGGGTTAATAGAACCCAAAATGATAATACAATATTTTTATTTTAGATACTTGCAGACAAAACTCTATAGCTCCATCAAATTAACTCCCATCATTAGCATTGCGTGCATTATTTAGCAATTCTGTTACTTCTGCTGCGTTTAAGGTAGCAGTTTGTCCATCTCTTCCTGCCGTTCTTTCTACCGCATCTCTTCTTGCTGTTCCAGTTGTTCCAGTTGTTCCTGCTGCTCCCATTGCTCTTCTTAAGCTGCGTGTTTGAACATTAGGTTGCACATCATTACTAGCCGCTTGTACCTGCCCATTATTTGTTGGAGCAACAAATACATTCTGCTGTATATTTTCAATACTCGTATTGCGCTGAATAATATCAGATAGTTTAGTATTATTGAGGGTGCCAATATCTTTGGATGAGAACTGATTTTCATACCAGAAACGATCACCATCACGTAATCGGCTAAATTGATCTGATAATATTGACGTGAAGCTTGAGCCAACTAAAGAGTCACCTTGGCTCTTTTCCGCCAAACCTGCTACCCATAGATCCATATCATCAGGGCTTTTATAAATTGAGGCTAATTTCTTACCAACACCATCTTGGAAAATTGGATCATTAAAACTTTCAATACGCGGTAATCCCAGACCTTCACGCACATCATTATAACCTGCCACGCCATGATCACGACCGCGTTGCATATTAAGAGATGCAAGGTCAAAACCATTCCCACTACCTGGTGCGCCAAACAAGAAGTTACGCACATCATCCACGAGCATAGGATCAACAGCTTGTGCTGTTTGTGTTGCCATTCCGCGCAAAATAGGATCAATACCTGATTCAACGACATTTTTTGGTTTAAAGAAGGCATCACGTAATTCCAAATGCCCTTCTTTTATCTCTTTTCCCGACTCATCTAAACGCAATAAGGTAGGCGATAGCATGGTATGCCCTAAACGGTAAGCGGCAGTTGCAAAGGTATTGCTAATTTGTGGATTAACCTTTGAATCATAGCCTTTATATTTCCCAACGCCATCACCGCCTAATAAGGACGGTAAAAATTCGTTATAAGTGACTGCTTGCATTTCTGCAACCACCCATTTACGCGCTTCTTGATAGATTTTTTCATTTCCCCAATCAGGGTTTTCTGCTGATAATTTATCAGCAACAGTATTATGTTCACGCGCCCAAATGGTATGCATAGAGGTTAAACCTGCATGCTCATTGGCACGCTCATCGCCTGATACAAAGTGACCTTTCGCATCCATTGGCAATAGGTTAGTTTCCCCCATCCGTAGTTTTCCACCTTCAGATGTTCGTAGTTCCGCTGCCATTTTTGCATCTGAACCATAAATATTTGAACCATCGATAAAGGCTGTTATGTTATTAATTTGAGTACGTCCTCCTCCCGCAGATTCTAATGAGACTGAGCGATGAAAACGCATTTCCTTGGTTCCTGTACCAGATGAGTCAAAGGAAGGATCTCCTTTAGGTATTTTTATATTTGCCTTATCTGCGCCATTGATTGGAGTAAGGTTAATATCATGGTCAACAAACTGACCAAACAGCCAGAACATATCGCTCAAACCTTTTTTATTCACCGTTGTTTCACTTTGTGCAGAAACGGCATTACTTATTTCACGCACATTTGGTAAGGTAATTTCTTTTGCCCCTCCTATCATTCGATCAGGGTCTTTATCAACAATCGTGGTGAAGGCTGTTTGGGCGCGACCTAAATCAGTCTTAACTAGATTATTATTACTGCCATCTACAGTACGATATTGATTTTTTGCAGAATTATCGACCCACTGGCGTAACTCTGATGCATTTAACGTGCTATCTTTAAAGGAAAATTTTTCAATATTCTTAACGGTATTGGTCTCACCCGTTGATTTATTGGTAATTTCAAACCCATTACCCTGTGTTTTTATTTTATAATGACTGATGGCACCTTCAATTTTAAGTGTATCCTTTCCTTTGCCACCATTAATTTTATTATTACCACGATTATCACTAAAGATGTCATTACCACGACCTCCGCGCAACGTATCATTCCCTGCACCGCCATCTAATTTATCTGCACCTCTACCTCCATTTAGCAAATCATTACCTTTTCCACCCTTCAGTGTGTCGCGCCCTTTTCCCCCTTGTAATTCATCATTTCCCTTGCCTCCGTATAGCTTATCAGCACCTCTGCCACCTTTTAGCAAGTCAGAACCTTGTCCTCCTCTTAGTGTATCTTTACCCTTACCACCCTGTAGATAATCATCGCCATGACCTCCATAGAGTTTATCTGCACCTCTCCCCCCATTTAACCAATCATTGCCTTTGCCACCCTTCAGCGTGTCGCGCCCTCTTCCCCCTCGTAATTCATCATTTCCCTTGCCACCGTATAGCTTATCAGCACCTCTACCACCTTTTAGCAAGTCAGAACCTTGCCCTCCTCTTAGTGTATCTTTACCCT
>JAGLBQ010000220.1 GCA_023146675.1 Cocleimonas sp.
TTTCTAACGGACAGGTTTCTCTAGCAGTAAAAGCTTTTAGATAGGCAACACGATAGGCGTAGATACCGATATGACGTAGCGCATAATCATTACTTTCAAACTCTTTTTTGTCACGCTGAAATGGAATGGGAGCACGACTGAAATAAAGCGCCATCCCCTTTTTATCCATAACAACTTTGACAATATTAGGATCAACCAACTGCTTTGTATTAAGTATTGGCGTTGCCAAGGTCGCCATGGATGCCTCGGGGTTATTTGCCAGATTGCTTGCCACTTGATAGAGGTTTGCAATAGGTGTTAGCGGCTCATCCCCCTGTAGATTGACAACAATCGTATCATCTGACCAACCATAGATTTTCGCCACCTCAGCCAAACGATCACTACCTGTCTCATGTTGATCTGATGTCATACAGACTGTAGCACCAAAGCCCTCACAACAGGATCGTATTTTCTGATCTTCGGTTGCGATAATAATCGTTTCAAAGTCTGATTTAGCCGCACGCTCATAGACATGTTGTATCATCGGCTTTCCCGCAATCAGGCGCAGTGGTTTACCTGGTAAACGGGTTGAACCAAAGCGTGATGGAATCACTAAAACCGTTTTTTGCATAGTATCCCCTTACTTTAGTTTTTCAACTTCTTCTGAGGTCAACTCTCGCGCTTCTTCTTCCAGCATAACGGGAATACCATCACGCACAGGGTATGCCAAACGTGCAGATTTAGAGACTAACTCTTGTGTTTTCTTATCGTATTTAAGCGAGCCTTTAGTGACAGGGCAAACTAGTATATCGAGCAATTTTTTATCCATTTTTCAACCTATTATAATCTTTTTAGTTTATTCAATAACAAGCGGTCAAACTTGTCGTCCATTTGCGTATCAACAGGTAAAAACCAGCAATTTTTAGGTGCAAACTCATGGCATTTTACCGCATCTTTCTCCGTCATAATAATGATCTTCTCATCATAAAACTCAAGATTTATTGGTTTAAAGTCATAATGATCAGGAAAACTATGTTTTGTTAGATTAAGACCATGTTTTTCTAAGGTTTTATAAAAACGCGATGGATTACCTATTCCCGTCACCGCATGCACAGACTGTCCTTGCAATTCTTTTAAATGCTGAGATTTATCTTTAAAGAATAAAGAATAAATTGTATTCCCTGATAGTTGCATTGAAAAAACAGAAGCTAATTGATGCTGTTGAGTAAATAATAATTTATGGGAATTATTTTGCTCAAATCCCTCGTTATATAGAACAAAGTCAACGCTCTTTAAACGTCGCGAACTCTCCCGTAATGGACCTGCGGGAAGACACCAGCCGTTACCTAGTTGCCGCTGCCCATCAATCAATACAATTTCAATATCACGATGCAAATTATAATGCTGCAAACCATCATCAGAGATAATAACATCACAATTATATTTAGAGCGAAGATACTGAATATCCACCCTGCGATCAGGACCTGCAACCACAGGAATATTGCTACGTTTTGCAATCAGCACAGCTTCATCCCCCACATGCTTTGTGTTACTTTGCGAGGTAACTTGTTGCGGCCATTTAATCGATTTCCCGCCATAACCACGTGTGATAACGGCAGGCTTATAGCCTGCTTTTTTCAATAACTTTATTAAATAAATAACCGCAGGTGTTTTGCCTGTGCCGCCAATAGAAATATTGCCAACAATAATGACAGGAATATCCATTACTGAGCATCGACGTGTTAGTTTCCAGCAACGAAATAAATTCAGAAGGCAATAAAGTAGCGTAAAAGGCAGCAAAAACCATTTCCCCCTGCCCTTTTTATACCAGATTTCTTCCAGCGTTCTTTGTAGCGAAGATGTGTGTTGGTGATGCATAATATTTGCTTATTCTAATGT
Source organism: Cocleimonas sp. (assembly GCA_023146675.1). Classification (GTDB taxonomy): domain Bacteria; phylum Pseudomonadota; class Gammaproteobacteria; order Thiotrichales; family Thiotrichaceae; genus JAGLBW01. Next base: position 1,879 of record JAGLBQ010000220.1, read on the forward strand.
ATTGCTAGTCTTATTAACTATCTGCATTTGATGCAAACTGGCATAAGCTGCTCCTTTTGTCAGAAGCTCCTCATGTGTTCCTGATTCAATAATTTCGCCCTGCTCCATGACTAAAATCTTATCGGCTGACTCAATCGTCGATAAGCGATGCGCAATCATAAAGGTAGTACGCCCTTTTAACAAAACGTCTAAAGCAGATTGAATAGCCTTCTCTGACTGCGTATCTAAAGCTGATGTTGCCTCGTCCAAAATAAGTATAGGAGCATTCGCTAAAATAGCACGCGCTATTGCAATACGCTGTTTCTGCCCACCTGAGAGCAATGTTCCATTTTCTCCAACCAGCGTATCAAACCCCTTTGGCAATGCCTCTATAAACTCTAGTGCATGTGCCGCTATGGCTGCTTGTCTGATTTCATGATCCGATGCATGACGCATTTTTCCATAGGCAAGATTATTTCTGACCGAACCATTAAACAAGGTAATATCCTGTCCGACATAAGCAAACTGTTGTCTTAAATTAGTCAGCTTAAGATCTGTTATGGCTATACCATCCAATAATATATCGCCTGCATAGTAGTTATAAAAACGTGGCAACATATTCACGAGCGTTGTTTTTCCACTGCCCGATTTTCCAACCAATGCTATTTTTTGACCTGCTTCGACGGTAACGTTAATATCATTAATAATATCTTTACCATCAGTATCATAACGGAATTTTACCTGCTTAAACTCTATTTTTCCTTTAACTATATCAATAGATTGCGTTCCACTGTCCTTTTCTTTTTCCTCATCCAGTAAGGCAAAAATATTTTCACCCGCTGCAATACCACTTTGCAACGTAGAATTAACCTTTGTTAAGCGCTTAACAGGATCAAGCAATAGCATCATTGCTGACATAAAGGACATAAAAGTGCCTGGTGTAAAACGCTCTATTAAGCCATCATGAGTTGAAATATAGATAATAATTGCTAAAGCGATGGCAACAATAAAATGCACAATCGGCATACTGAGTAACTCAGTCACTGTGCGCTTCATAAATGAACGACGATTTTTCTCATTAACGGTTTCAAAACGTTGCTTCTCGTCTGCCATACCATTAAAAATACGAATTTCTTGCGGTGCTGAAATCGCTTCACTGCTAATTTGTGTGACATCTCCTACAGAGTCTTGAATCTGACGGCTAAAACGTCTAAAACGTCTTGAAACATAAGCAATAATAAGTGCAATAACTGGGCCTGTTAGTAACACAACGACCGTTAACTCCCAGCTTAAATATAACATCCAAGCCAATAAGCCAATAATAGTGGCTATATCTTGGATCAAGATCTTTAAACCTTTCGTTGCCGCTTCTGCAAGTTGCTCAACTTGAAAGATGACTAAGGTGATTAATTGCCCTGAATTATTTTTATCGTAATAACTTAATGGTAGGTTTAGGAAACGATCAAATAATTGACTACGAATTTTAGTAACGACATTGCGTCCAACTAATGAGAGAAAATAGCCTGATATAAAACCTGAAATGCCACGCAGTAAGAAGATAAATAAGAGCGCAAAGGGAGCCCAACGGATGATCTCTGGATCTTTATCCATAAACGTACCGTCAAGCAAAGGCTTAAGATACGCTGCAAATAGAGGTTGTGTTGCCGCATTAATTAGCAGACCAATGAAAGCAAAGAGTAAAAATAGTCGATACTCTAATGCATAGCCTGCCAAGCGTTTGTAGATTGCAAAACCATCAATGGTTTTATCGGCAGAATCTGCTGATACGGTATTAGATTTAGACATTCAGTCCTTGAATAATAAATAATGGGAGCGCTATCAGGATGACAACGCTCCCAGATCAGACTTTAAATCACTTTTTTCGTTTTGACTGTGTGGTTGCCATAGAGAAATTAGTCAACCCCAACCGCCCAGCAATATCCATTGCAGTTACAACCGCCTGATAGTTAGCGTGAGCATCTGCACTAATCACTAAAGGCGGATTATTTCCACGTTTATCAAGCGCCTGACTCATCGCTCTAAATAAAGTCTCAGGTTTATTATTTAATACTTCCAAGCCATCAACATAATAGCGCCCTTGACTATCAATCAATAATTCCAGACTATCTGGTTGTGCTACAGGTACTGCACTTTGGGTTGTTGGCAAGTCAATTTTAATCTTGGCATCACGATCAAAGGTGGTTGTGATCATAAAAAAGATCAACAACAAGAACACAACATCAATCAATGGCGTTAGACTAACTTCGACATCATCTATTACATGCTGCTGGAAGTTCATACCAGATTACCTTTAGCTTGTTGTTGCCTAGCATTAGCCTTTTGCTGCTCTAGTAGTCTTTGTTTAGCAGCTTGAACCGCTGCACTAGGGCTAGGTGAAGCATTTGAAGCGGGAGGATTAGAGCCTTTGCGATTGATGGTATCGATCAGCTTCATTGTTTCCTTTTCCATCTCTATCGCATAATCATTGATCTTGCCACGAAAATAACGATGAAAAATTAACGCAGGTACGGCAACAGAAATTCCTGCGGCAGTGGTAATCAACGCTTGTGATATGCCACCTGCTAGCTCCGTTGGACTACCCACTCCTTGACTGGTAATAACACTAAAGACATTAATCATACCAACAACGGTTCCAAGCAAACCAAGTAGTGGCGCAATCGCTGCAATTGTACCCAAAGTAGTCATATACTTATCCATGGCATGAACCACATGACGACCTGTTTCTTCAATACTTTCCTTTAATACGTGACGCGGTAAATGTGCATTTTCAAGCCCTGTCGCCAGTACACGCCCTAATAAAGAATCCTCTCTAAGTTTATTGATTTGTGCAGGTGTTGTACGCCCTGATAAAGCCAGTTTACGAGCTACATTTGTTGTACCGTCAGGGAGAACCTTTTTTGCACTAAGTGAGATAAATAATGCGGCAATAATTGCCATAGCAAGAATGGAGATGAGAATAATGGGGACTATTAGCATGCCACCCGCAGTGATAAATTCGAACATTTGTTAGCCTTATTTCCTTTTTTTATAATTAAAAAGCCCTTGAAGAACCTGCATGGAGATAATGATTCAACTTATTCCATGTATGCTCCTAAAGCCGCTATTGTACGTGATTTTTCAGACAAAATAAATACAGACCAGTTATCAGCAGACAAAGTGTACATCCAACCATTTATCAGCTAGATCTTTACAATTCTCACTTCATTTTTATAGAATATCTCTGATAATCCCCCTAAATAAAAATAACAATAAATGGTACCCCACTATGAGAGCCTCATTAAAAACTATTACTCTTAGAACATTAATCTCACTTGCTACGCTCCCCTTATTTTCTGATGTTTGTGCTGACCTTCCTCAAGCTGGTTTTAATTACGCTAAAGCTTCTGCTGCCTATATTGATCAATCGACCGCAGGTATTATGGATAAAATCTACTTTGGTGGCTCTTTTGGCTCTTCGGAAGCAGAAAATTATTGCTCTATCACTAGTGGTTGTGAAAATAAGGATAGCTCTTGGAAAGGCTTTGTTGGCTATAAGATTAATGAGATATTTAGTGCGGAAACAGCTTATACAAGTATCGGTGATTTACATAAACACGGGACTACATCCGACATTTCTGCTCTTTCTGTCTCTGGAATTGCTAATCTATCCATCAATGATCAATTTAGTGTATTCGGCAAAGCAGGTTTCTCACGCTGGGAAAGTGAAAATACGGATGGTGATAAAAACGGCACGGGCTTAACCTACGGGCTTGGCGCAAAAGTTAATCTAAGTGAAACAATGAAAATACGTGCAGAATGGGAGCGTTTACCAAGTATAAGCACGAGTAATACAGAAGAATCTGATATTGATATGATGAGTATTGGTGTTGAACTTTCTACTCTATAACTAAATATTGCACAATAAAAACAACAAGGAGTGCGCATTTAGCTCACTCCTTAGAAATACTGAATAGTATTATTTTTTATCAATAACCTTCGCAAAAAAACTGACAATCTAGAGAATAATAATTAAGAAGTTATTAAAAATGCCATTCCGACAAAGCTTATAAAAATAACTACTCATGAGCATCACAAATGAACTCAGAAAGCTTAAAGCTTAAATTAAAACTACACTTCTACTTTAGTTAACCAGAGATCATGCTTATTACAAAAACTAGTGGCATATAATTTGCCTTGCCCTTCAGGAAGGTCAAAAACTGATTTAGCATCCTCAT
>JAGLBQ010000221.1 GCA_023146675.1 Cocleimonas sp.
CCACTGTATTGATGACTTAAATCAGTCGTGGCGATTTGTTTACCTTTAGCGAGACTAATAAGCTTATACACATCCTCCATCTCACGGGTAGCCAGAGGTGCAAGCACAGGATTAGAACTAAGGCTGTTTTCAAGATAGCTGAGTTTAAAGGCTTCTTCATGGTCGCCCAACATATCGCCCAGATTATAAATATCGGCACGGTTAGCCAGCATATCAGGGACTTTAAACGCCTCCCCTGATTCCGTATATGGATTACCCGCCATAATAATACAGAAGCGTTTGCCACGCATATCATAGGTTTTCGTCACACCTTTCCAGATGCCTTCAATACGCCGTGTACCGTCACTTAGGGAGATAAATTTCTGCAAAAACTCAGGATCAGTGTGTTGAATATCATCCAGATAGAGCATCACATTATTGCCCATTTCCAGACCTAGATTGAGCTTAATTAGCTCTTGTTTTGCCGTCGCATTAGGTGCTTGATCAGGGTCTAACGAAAAGACATCATGCCCTAACGATGGACAGTTTATTTTCATGAAAATCAACCCTAAGCGGCTGGCAATATATTCCATTAAGGTGGTTTTACCGTAGCCTGGTGGCGAGATCATCATTAATAATCCCATTAAATCGCTACGTTTATCTTCACCCACTGTTCCCATTTGTTTTGCTAGATTATCGCCAATTAATTGTAGATACAGATCATTAATTAGCTTATTTCGCACAAAAGAAGAGAGTGGGCGCGGTTTAAATTCATCCAAACGTAGCTTATCACGTTGCTGCTCGGCAATCTCACTGCGTAATTGATGATATTGTCGATAGCTAGGCACAACACGTTGCTGATGATGGTGATAGCGGTGTAGAAAATCATCCAGTGTTAGGTGCAGGCTTTGTTTTTTAATCCGTGGATGATCGCCTAATAAATTATCAATATCACATTCCAGTTTTTTATCAAGTTGACGATATTGAATACCTTGATCCGCAATTAAAAGTGCAATGGTCTCAGGAATATAATGCGCCAACGTTTGCTTTTCGTGCTGTACTAATAACGCCTCTAACCATGATTCTGCCAATGCCCAGCCTTCCTGTGGATGCTTTTTTAGCTTATCCAATGTGTTAGTAAATTGCTGCCAAACATGCTTCATTTCTAATTGGCGACGCAATTCATCGTGCAGCTCACCTGCATATTGACTGCTGACAAAACGAATCTCATCCTGCGCTAACTCAAGGCTAAGATACTCTGCACTGCGCGCTTTGCTGGTTGCATCAACCGCAATTGGATAGTCTGCTAACCAGCGTTCTAATGTTTGCTCTATTTCTGTTTGCAGACGTGCTAATGCCTTGCCCTGATTAAACACCTGCTTTATTTGCAGTGCTGACTTAGCACGCCCAGACCAATCTTTTTGTGGCTTTTGTTGTTGAGTGGATGACCAAAAAACCACAGCCAAGCCGCGATGCAAGGGGGAATAACGCAATAATCCCGCTTGCTGTTGAATCGGTAAAAGCTGCTTTAATATTTGTGTCGCATCATGATCATGAATGCCTTTTTCATAACCTTCCTTATAACGCGGAGCGGCAAAATCACGTACTTGTTTTAATAATTCGGCATCATTACTTAACGCACTACTTAATCCGTCGATACTTAAATTATCTGTTTGTACTTCTGCGGCACCTAATAATTGTCCGACCAGATATTCTGCCCGATAAAGCTGCGCAGTCTCTGATTCATGATTAATTTCCCAATAATCTTTAAGCGCATTGAGCGGGTCAGAGTCAATCGCTTCATAAAAATCAGTACCGTTCAGATGAATATATTGCTTACCATCACGCGGTAAAATAGTGAGTTCTAGCTCTTGGGTGGTAACACTAAAGCGATGTCTTGGCCCTAGTTTTATAATCTTGCCACCGTCTTCGTAAATATCTGCTTTATCACGCTGCCCACGCAATGCTTGATCTTTACTACTTTTCAAACGCGACTCAATATCATC
>JAGLBQ010000222.1 GCA_023146675.1 Cocleimonas sp.
GAGAATGCGATCTGCCGCATTTAGAAGGTTTTGAGCACGCCGCTGACGTTCATCAATCAGTGACTGTTTATGGCTTTCAAATGTCTCATAAACTTCATCGCGCTTGCTAATAATATCTGCAAGAAACTCATCATGGTCGCTAAATTGGCTTTCTAATTCCTCTAGTTGAATCAGCAAACGACTTAACTGTTCATCTGCCTTATCAGGGTCAGTCGCCATGCCCACTGCATTAGCAATACTTTGGCTAAACAGTTTAAATTGCACACTAAATTGCGCCACTGCCTCGGCTGAACCCAGATCTTTTTTCTTATGCTTAGTACGCGCTTTGCTTTGATTCAGCTTGGCGTAGATTTCAGAAATGGATTCGATAATACGAGTACGAACCGTCGCATCGTCCACTTTCAGCGTTGCCATAAGTTCAGAGAGCAAATCCAAATCGCCCGCCATTTTTTCCAGCCCCTCAATACTGTCTTGTAAGAGCGACTTGGTGCTGGCTTCTTCGGCATCCGCATTCAGTTGAGCTAGTTTCTCTTGATACGGTTGTAGTGCGGCTTCACTCGAGAGAAATTGCACGGTATCATCGCCAAGATTATCCTGCGCTTCAATCAGCTTGGCATCCATTTCTGCAATGCGCTGTTGATCAATATAACGATATTCCTTAATCGTCATTAAATGACCGCGTTGCTGGCGAATACGGCTTAGTGCATCAACATAATCCTCCACCTTATCCCAACTATCAGGCAGAATCTGACTGAATATTTCACGTTGCTCTGCCTCGGATTGCTCCATTGCTTCTTGTGCTTGTTGGCGAATACTTTCTACTTTTTCAAACTCATCCAGCACCAGCTCTGAGGTCGCACTAACCGTGTGTAGCGTGCTTTTTATAGCCTCTAATTTATTCTCATCCAGCCAGTAATAACGATTAACAAGACGCTGATAAACCGTTGATAGTTGATTATAATGAGCGGCTGAAACATCCTCACTTTCAATATCACGGCTAATACTGTAAAGATCAGAAATGCCGCGTACTAATTCTGCATTACCAATACGAGCATAAAAACCACTGCCTTCAGGCATCTTGCTGGCATAATCCTGCGACATAAAGGCGGTTTGCCATACTTGCATGGGATGAATGCGCGTTGGCTCCTCGCTTTCTGCATTGAAAATAACCATCATACCCGCTTCATCAACCGCATAACCATGCCCAGAAAGCGGATTTTTTAGCTCTTTTTCAATCATATTGTAGGCAAATAAAACCACCTTGCCTTCCACCGCTTCATAGAAGATATACAACACATCTTCGCCATTCGGTGAACGAATACTACGCTTAAAACGCATGTCCTGCATATCATCACTAAAGTGCTGCATTTCACCATTTTGTAGGTAAATTCCACCAGGGAAAATAATACCATTATCTTCAGGAAGCTGAACGCAAGAAAGCCCAATCGCATCAATGCGCTCGACTTTTTTGGTCAACTGGTTATAGACGAGATAGCGGGACGTTTCCTCACGGTACGGCGTGATTTTCAGCAGTATTAAATTGCCAATTTCAGCGTATTGAATATCCCCATCATCAAGCGACTGATTTTTATCCTCCACAGGTTCTGCATAAATACCTTGACCTGATTCGGTATTATTCTCGATTTTAATGGTGAGATCGCCGCCCACCGTTTCCACAAACACCTTATCAAGAATATTCATATGCGGATGACGACCCTGCACTGAATCTTCCCGTGCCGTTGTTATCCATTCAAAATCATAAGGAGAAGGCAGCTCAATATCACGCTCACCACGATTATCGATATAATCAAGCTGTCCCGCATTATCAATTGCCCAGCGAAACACGCGCGTATCAGTAATGCGATCGCCAATCTGAAACGCCGCTAATAATTTACTGTCTTTAACCGTGAGCTTAATAAGACGGGCTTGTTTGTAATAGGTATACAGCTCATTAAAATCAGAGACAAAACGAGGATGGTTAAGAAAACTATCCTGCTGAGGGACACTTTTAATCTCATAGCCAACCTCGTCTTGTTCCATTTTTGCCAATTTACACAGCATAAACACATCATCAATATGCGTTTCTTTTTTTAGCCCTAAAAAGACGTTATAGCCGAATAATAAAGTATCACCTACTTGGACAATATCACGGGCAATGCAATTGTTTTCCGTGCGAACACGCAAACGCGCAATCACCGCCATATCGGTGCTGCCAAACTCCTCAAGGCGCGCACTGTTGAGTGTATTAATTTGTTCGGTTAGGTTGCGCCCCTGCTCTTCTAAACGCTTGCGGATAATATCGTAAGAACCGCTTTCGGTAACGGCTTGGTTTATGCTGTTTTTATTTTCTATCATTATTTTTAGGTATATCTTTATTTTTAGAGGTAAAAGCTAAAATTTTCGGCATCCTTGTGTATTCACTTCCAAAATCAACTAATAATTTTTT
>JAGLBQ010000223.1 GCA_023146675.1 Cocleimonas sp.
TCCCGCTTTAAGTTGATAGCCCATTAATTCCTCTTCGATTCGTCTGAGTTTAATCGAAGAAAAAATAATTTATACGATCTGCACCCTGCCCACAAAGGAATACCCATGATCTTTTCATCATTAGACTTAGCCCCTGATCTCCAAAAAGCCATTGATACGTGTGGTTATAGTCAGATGACGCCAATTCAGGAACAAGCCATTATTCCTGCTCGTCGTGGTAAAGATATTCTTGCTATCGCACAAACAGGCACAGGTAAAACAGCCGCTTTTGCGATTCCTATTTTGCAACAGTTATTAGATAAACCACGTAAGAATGAGCAATCCACTAACCCGCGTGCTTTGATTCTTACGCCTACTCGTGAGCTTGCAGAGCAACTTGCAAATACTATTGGTGATTATGCGCAATTTTTACCACTTAGCATCACCGCGGTTTATGGGGGTGTTAAAATGGGTGGGCAACAGGCAAAGCTAAAATCGGGAGTGGATGTTCTCATTGCGACACCTGGGCGTATTTTGGAACACATTGCACAATGCAAGGTGAGTTTGTCATCGGTTGAGTTTGTTGTTTTAGATGAGTCAGATCGCATGTTAGATATGGGCTTTGTGGCGGATGTGCAGTCTTTATTGGAACTTACATCATCCAAGCGTCAAACCTTATTATTCTCTGCTACTCTCTCTCCTTCAGTTAATCAACTATCACATAAGTTATTAAAGAATCATTTAGAAATTCGAGCGAGTAAAGAAAATATCACCGCAGACACCGTTGAGCACGTGGTTTATTCTGTCGAAGAACGCCGCAAAATTGATTTATTTATGGAGCTACTTGAAGAATATAACTGGTTTCAAGTATTAGTCTTTACCAGTACCAAAGAGCAAGCCGAACAATTGCGGATTAAGTTAAAAAAGCACCCTGTTGCTGCCTGTCATGGCGATATTAGTCAAGGCGCACGCCGACGCGCTTTAGCTGATTTTAAATCTGCTAAGATACAAGTATTAATCGCCACCGAAGTTGCCGCCAGAGGGCTGGATATTCAAGGCTTAGAGTATGTGGTGAACTTTAACCTTCCTTATCTTGCTGAAGATTATGTACATCGCATAGGGCGCACAGGGCGTGCAGGCAATAAAGGGCATGCTATCTCCTTTGTCAGCCGTGAAGAAGAGCGCAATTTAGATGCAATACAACGCCTTATTGGGCAGCGCATCAAACGCATTGTCCGACCAGGTTTTGAAGTACTGCAACGTAATTCATTGATCGATAAAGTTGCTAGCCAACGACGCGCAGGACGAAAAAACAAAGTCAGCCAAACACAAATTGACATTGATTCAAGCAATAAGGATTATCGTAACGCCAAACCTAAAAAGACAAAAGTGAAAAAACCATCCAAAAAAAGAGCGAGACGTAGGTAACGATATCTAACAAGCTTATGCTGCCTATGCCCGCTATAACAATTTTGCAGAAAACCGTTGTGCAGTCTGTGTAATATCTTCAGTTGCAAATAAACTACTAATCACGGCAATCATATCGGCTCCATTCTCAATCAAAATATTGGCATTTTTCAACGTAATGCCACCAATACAGCAAATAGGCAATGCTATTTTCTGCCTTGCTTGTTGTAATAATTGAATATCTGCCTTAGGCGCATTAGGTTTCGTTGGTGAGGCAAAAAAACTGCCAAAAGCAACGTAATTAGCGCCTGATTTCTCAGCGGCTAATGCACGTTTAATATCCTGATAGCACGTCACGCCAATAATCGCATCTGCCCCCAATACATTACGCGCTTCACGAATAGAACCATCTTCGCGCCCTAAATGTACGCCATCTGCCCCGACTTGTTTTGCTAAGTGAATATCATCATTAATAATAAAACAGACCTTATATTGCTTACATAAAGATGCTAAAGCGGTTGCTTCACTTAATTGTTGTGCTGCAGCCGCATTTTTATTGCGATACTGTAAAATACGAACACCACCCTGCAATGCTAATGCCACATTTTTTAATAAATTGTTTGAATCACTTGCTGTTATTGCATAAAGTCCTTTCATAATCCCCTCATAAATCTGCTAATATCGCAGGCACTAAATTAACGAA
>JAGLBQ010000224.1 GCA_023146675.1 Cocleimonas sp.
ATTGTTGAAATCAGTGATGATGGCGGTGAGTTTGGTAAGGGCTATATGATTGCAGAGCTAGATATTAATCCAGATATCTGGTTTTTTGAGTGTCACTTTCCTACTGATCCTGTCATGCCTGGTTGTTTAGGGCTTGATGCTATGTGGCAATTAATTGGTTTCTTCCTTGGTTGGCTGGAGAATCCAGGTCGTGGACGTGCGTTAGGCTGTGGTGAAGTTAAATTTACAGGGCAGATTTTACCAACGGCCAAAAAAGTAACGTATCGTATTGATATGACCCGTGTTATTTGTCGTCGTTTGGTTATGGGGGTGGGTAATGGAACGGTTGCGGTTGACGGCAAGGTTATCTATACCGCAAAGGATTTAAAAGTTGGATTGTTTACCTCAACAGAAAATTTTTAATCACATTGTAGTCTGTGTTTTTCGCTTTAACATACAGACTACATTTCAACCATAGACGTTGCTTGCAATGTCTCTACAACAACACCTTTCATGATAACACTCTCAGAACTTTCGCTACGTCGCGGTGGACGCGAATTACTTACCGATACCACTTTTAATATTCACCCAGGTCAAAAAGTTGGCGTGACAGGTGCTAATGGCACAGGTAAATCCAGTTTATTTGCTTTAATTCGTGGACAGTTACATCAAGACTCGGGTGATTTTAGCTTTCCTGCGTCGTGGGTGATTGCGCATGTTGCCCAAGAAACTCCCGCTAGTGAGTTGACAGCCTTAGAATATGCCTTATTAGGTGATACGGAATATATTGACTTGCAACAGGAGTTAGAAACTGCGGAGGGTGCGCGTCTGGGGGAAATTCATGCCCAACTTGAGGCTATTGATGGTTACACCACCGAAAGTCGTGCTGCTACTTTATTGCATGGATTAGGCTTTCAATCTGAGCAAATCAATAATCCCGTTACTAGTTTTTCAGGTGGTTGGCGCATGCGTCTGAATCTGGCACAAGCGTTGATGTGTCGCTCTGATTTATTACTACTGGATGAGCCAACTAATCACCTTGATTTGGATGCCGTCATCTGGCTACAAGACTGGCTAATTCGCTATTCAGGCACGCTATTATTAATCTCCCATGACCGTGAATTTTTAGATTCAGTCATTCGCCATGTCGCACATATTGAACATGGAAATATCACACTTTACACCGGCAATTACACTGCATTTGAACACATCCGTGCAGAAAAACTGGCGCAACAGCAAAGTGCTTATGAACGTCAGCAACGTGAACGTGAGCATATGCAAAAATATGTTGATCGTTTTCGCGCTCAAGCCACCAAAGCAAAGCAGGCACAAAGTCGCTTAAAAGCATTAGAACGCATGGAAGAAATAGCGCCCGCCCATATCCACTCACCTTTTCATTTTCAATTTTTTGATCCCATCAAACTGCCTGATCGTTTAATTACGGTTGAAGAAGCTGCCGTTGGTTATGGCGCTGAAAATATCATTGAAGAGATTGATTTTCAATTAACACCTAATAAGCGCATCGGTTTAATTGGTCCTAATGGTGCAGGTAAATCAACCTTTATTAAATTTCTTGCAGGTGAATTGGCTGCAAATCATGGCGAAATAGCCTTAGCACAAGATATTCACCTTGGCTATTTTGCGCAGCATCAGTTAGAACAATTACACCTAGACCAGTCCCCATTAGAACATCTACGTGATATTGATAAAGAAGCCCGTGAGCAAGAGTTGCGTAATTATCTCGGTGGATTTAACTTTCATGGTGATCGCATTGATGAAGCGGTTGCGCCTTTTTCTGGAGGTGAAAAAGCACGGCTGGTATTGGCATTGTTAATCTATCAACGCCCCAATGTATTGTTGCTGGATGAGCCAACCAACCACTTAGATTTAGAAATGCGTCACGCACTGAGCATTGCCCTACAAGACTTTAAAGGCGCAATGGTGATTGTCTCGCATGATCGTCATATGCTAAAAATGGTAACCGATGAATTGCTAATCGTCGATAATAAAAAAGTCATTCCATTTGATGGTGACCTTGAGGATTATGCGCAGTGGACTAAGGATAAAAATAAGCAAGAACAGCAGTTAGAGCAAGCATCTGAAATGGATGATAAAACTATTTCACGTAAAGAACAGCGTAAATTAGATGCTGAATTACGCAAAAAATTACAGCCTCTAAAACGTAGTGTTGATAAGCTAGAAAAGCAACTAGATCACTTGCATTCACAGCAACAACAACTGGAAGGTGCGCTTGCAGATCCTAGTATTTATCAAGATGAGAATAAAGTTAAACTAAAAAAGGCTTTGGTAGAAAAAAGCACAGTTGATAAAAAATTAGAAGATATTGAAATGCAGTGGATGGAAGCGAGTGAAGATTATGAACAAAAATTTGCAGCTCAAAAATAGCCCGTAAATGAAAGGAAAGCTGGCGGCTGTAAAATAGCCACAGTTTTTATTCCCATATACTCTTCTATAAAAAATTATCTGCCTATATAGTGTCAGACGTTATTGATGACTCAGGTTTAATATTAACAATAGACTGGCTCAAGCGAATGCTTTCAGGAAAAACATCCCATTTGTACTCATGTCCACTAAAAGTATTTCCATAAAATCCTGGTAAACCAAGATTATAACGCGCACCGTAATATTTTGGGTTTGTTAGGTTGTTAATTGCACTGACAATCCCTAAACCTGATGCAACAGATGCGTCGTACCATGTTAAATAATCATCTACATGAGTAATGCCTTTATAATTGTGAATAACGCAGCAATTTACCCCTATTGGTTTGCCATCTAGCAAATATTGATCAACTTTCATCGTCGCTCTGCCTGTGGCTTGTATTTCACTTAGCCAACGTACAACCCGTCTAATATGTTCACTATCATATGCACCACGCTTTTCCCAAATGGCTTTCATCCATGACCATGCCTTTATTACATCGTTTAAATCACCCGCTTCAATTTGATA
>JAGLBQ010000225.1 GCA_023146675.1 Cocleimonas sp.
TTTTTAATTTACGTTTGAAGTCTTTACGACGTGACGTTGATAAATAAGGTAGGTATTTATCTAGTGGCATACAATAGGCGCTAGCTGTTTCTTCAAAGTATGAAAAATCATGTTGTGAAACGACATCAACATCAAAATAGGTAGTCGTTTCATCAAGTAATTGATCCAAGTTCCTGATCACATTTTCAGCGCCTGGAGTATAAGTTGGCGAGATAGGCGGTGAGGCAGGAATTGCTGGAATATAGGATGCGAGTAGTTGACCTTCATTACTTGAGTATAAACCTAGCGGTATATAGCCTGTGGGTTTTCCATGCTCATCACGACTGACCAAGAGACGAGAATCACTTAGATAGGGGTAGCTAAATAACTCTTCAATGAGATTAGATGCGGCGTAAAGAGAACCGTCATCAAGCGCATGAATCACCGCTAACTCTTCATTTGTTAAACACAGATTAAGACCCATTTTACTTAATATGCTCCAGAATTCCGTCTAATTCATCCAAACTGTTATAGGCAATAACCAACTTCCCTTTGCCTCGTGAGTTATATTTGATGTCAATATCTGCACCCAGTGTTTCAGAAAGTGATCGCTCAAGCTTGCTCACTTCAACAGGCTTTGTTTTTTCTTTCTGAGCATTAGGATTCTTAATACCCTGTAAAATACTTTTAACTAAGCGCTCAGTATCACGTACCGACATGCCACGTTGCGCCACCTTGTGTGCAGCATCCAGCTGAGTTTGTCCGTCTAAGGCTAATAAAGCACGCGCATGCCCCATATCAATTTGTCGAGAATCTAACAGTGCTTTAGTCTCATCTTCCAGCTCTAATAAGCGTAATAAATTGGTTACCCCAGTACGTGAGCGCCCTACTGCATCCGCTGTTTGCTGATGCGTTAATCCAAATTCACTAATGAGTCGGCTCATTGCTATGGACTCTTCCAGTGCATTCAAATCTTCACGCTGGATATTTTCAATCAACGATATCGCTGCTGCCGCTTGATCAGGAATATCGCGTACGATGGCAGGAATATCATGTAAACCTGCAATCTGCGAGGCACGCCAGCGTCGTTCACCTGCAATTAATTCATACAATCCAGAATCAAGACGGCGCACAATAACAGGCTGTACTAACCCCTGTGCTTTAATAGACTCCGCCAATTCTTGCAACGCATCGGGATCAATATTCAAACGAGGTTGGTAAGGACCTTTTTGAATTTTTTCGACAGGGAGTTGTTTTAATTCAGTTTCATTAGTTACATCATTCTTTTTGAGTGATGAACTAAGCAGCATATCCAGACCACGACCTAATCCTGGCTTCATTGCCATTGTTTTTATTCCTTTTTTGGTAATTATTCAGGGGTTTTATATTTTAGAAACATTGAATCTAATACCTAAGTTTGAAAAATGCAGCAATAAAAATTAAATAATGACACTCAGGTAGCAGACATTGTTCCCATACTGATGGGAGTAGACATCTAACGATGATTTGCATCGGAGCGATACCAAAATGGTCTAAGCAGCTGCCGCTGAGTTATTTGCCTCTTTGCGAACCATTTCAGCCGCTAGTGCAAGATAAGCCAAAGCACCACTTGAGCGCTTATCATAGATTAATACGGGCATACCATGACTTGGGGCTTCCGCTAAACGTACATTTCGTGGGATAGACGTCGCAAAGAGAGTATCAGAAAAATGCTCAGCCAATTGTTGAGAAACATCACGCGCTAAATTATTACGCGGATCATACATCGTGCGCAAGATACCTGATATTTTAAGTTTTGGATTAGCACTATCTCGTATCATATTGACTGAGTTAATTAAAGAGGAGAGACCTTCTAGCGCATAATACTCGCACTGCATAGGAACTAACACACCATCCGAAGCAACCAATGCATTGACCGTTAAAATATTTAATGATGGCGGACAATCAATCAAAATATAATCATATTGATCGCGTATTGTTGCTAATGACTCACGTAGACGAAATTCCCGCTGATCCTCATCCATTAACCCAAGTTCAGCAACTGTTAAATCGGGGCCGCCTGATAATACATCAATACTTATTTTCTCTACTTGCTGAATGGCATCTTTAATATCCGCTTTATTCAATAACACATCACTTAATAATATAGGTGCATCATGCTTATCTAAACCTAATCCAGTGGTTGCATTTCCCTGTGCGTCCATATCAATGACAAGAACTTTTCTTCGTACAGAAACTAGCGAGGCAGCAAGATTCACACTAGTGGTTGTTTTACCAACTCCGCCTTTTTGGTTAGCTATTGCTAGCACTTTTGCCATATTTAAGATCCTTGTTTGATAATAGACGTGTGGGCTAATGATATAGTAAGTTCATACCATATTCATAGAGTTTCAAACAGTAACAAAAAGTCATAGTAAAGGGAAATATTGAAAATAATGATTAGTTGTTATTCTATAACAAGGCTGTTTCCCATTGACTTGACGTTATTAGCTCGATAATTTGTTACCTAAATAAAGTGAGATATAGTTTTATAAATAGTATGACTTCCATAGTGGCAGTCCGTATTTAATCCTCCTATTTATACACAATTAACGTATTATAGATGGATATACTCACTTAAAACAAAGGCAAGAAGTCAAACTTTATCCCCAAAAATAAAATACTTATGAATTATATTATGGTCGACATAGAAGCTGATGGACCAATCCCCAGTGATTATTCTATGGTTAGTTTTGGTGCAGTTATTGTTGAACCCTCTCTGAAACATACTTTCTATGGGAAATTAAAACCAATTTCTGAGCAATGGATTCCTGAAGCCTTAAAAGTCAGCGGGCATAGCCGCGAGGAAACCTTATTATTTGATGATCCTAAAGAGGTAATGCATAATTTTACCACTTGGATAGAACAACATACTGGCAACCGAAGACCTTTATTTATATCAGATAATAATGGTTTTGATTGGCAGTTTATTAACTGGTATTTCCATCATTTTACGGGCAACAATCCTTTTGGTCATAGTTCTACCAATCTAGGCTCACTCTATAAAGGCGCTTGTGGGAGTATGTTTAAAAACTTTAAACATTTGCGCCAGACTAAACATACACATCACCCCGTTGATGATGCTAGGGGGAATGCTGAGGCACTGTTAAAAATATTTGAGCAGTACCAACTAATAGCTAATAAGGTGAAAGCAGAATAATACCGTTTAAAAATCAGCAATTATCAAGGCACATAAAATATAAGTATTGTACCATGCGGTTTCATCCCCCCTTGCCCAGTCAGGATTACCTAGCCTTTATGAATAACCTTGAAAAGCGAACAGCGATTTCATTAGCAGCGGTTTATGCGGTACGTATGCTGGGGCTGTTTATGATTTTACCGGTGTTTACGCTCTATACAAAAGATATACCTGAAATAACCCCTTTTCTAGCAGGTTTGGCAATTGGTATTTATGGGTTAACTCAGGCTATATTGCAAATTCCACTGGGTTTACTATCCGATAAAATTGGTCGCAAGCCAGTCATTGCAGGTGGTTTATTTATCTTTGCTATTGGCAGTGTCGTGGCAGCTCTGGCAAATAATATTGAAATGCTCATTTTAGGTCGGGCAATTCAAGGCTCAGGTGCCATTGCGGCGGCTACGATGGCTTTGGCAGCAGATCTTACCCGTGAAGAGCATCGTGCTAAGGTCATGGCAATTATTGGCATGACTATTGGTGTTTCATTTGGTGTAGCAATGGTTGTTGGGCCCATTATTAGTGAATGGGTGGGGCTTAGTGGTATTTTTTGGGTAACAACAGGTTTGGCATTTATTGGTATTTTGCTCATTTTATTTGTCGTACCGCATCCTCCCGTTTTACATTCACATCGTGATGCAGGGATTATTAAAGGCTATCTATCATCTGCTCTGCATAATCCAACGTTAATACGTATGAATATTGGCGTATTTATTCTGCATATGATTCTGTCTGCAAACTTTACCGTTATTCCACTTATATTTCGCGACACACTAGGATTCGCCAGTGTAGAGCATTGGAAAATATACCTTCCCGTACTCGTTGTATCTTTTATACTCTCAATTCCTTTAATTATTATTGCCGAAAAATTTCAAAAAATTAAGCCCTTATTTGTCGCCTCTGTTGCCGCATTAGTGATTGCACAGATAGCAATGGGACTGATGACCAGCACTATGCTCATGCTACTACTGGCATTCTTAGTTTTCTTTATTGGATTTAATTTTTTAGAAGCGGTACAGCCCTCCCTTGTTGCTAAATATTCCAGTGTTAATAATAAAGGAACTGCAATGGGTGTTTTTTCTACCGCTCAGTTTTTAGGAATTTTTGCAGGTGGATCACTTGGTGGACTCGTTGCAAATTACTGGGGTATTCAAGGCGTATTGTTCTTTGGTGCACTTGTTGCAGCGCTATGGCTAGTGGTTGCATTGGGATTACCGCAGCCCAAGTTTTATCAAAGTCGGATTTTCAAATTAAATAAAAATGCATTGCTTGATCCAACTAAAACAACACAATTGCTCAATCAAATTGCGGGCATTAAAGAAAGTGCTATTTCTTTGGATGAAAAAGTTGTTTATTTAAAGGTGGATAAAGACGAGTTTATTGAGGAAGCGTTACAGGACTTCGTGCCTCAATGTAGCTCAAGTTAGATTTGACTGTAGTGGTCTAATAAAACTTGAACGGTTATGTTTAACAAACTACTTCCCCTTTCATCCAGAAAATTTTTCCCAATAGCAGAATACGTTTATGATTAGGAAATTAATAACAATAATCCCTACTGACTATGACCATCCCTATTTTAAAAACTGTTGGCGATTTGTCCTCTGATGTCCGTGATACCTCGATTCCTGTATCCAATGTACAAATGCTTGATACTGCTGATATTCAAGCAAGTAAGCGTGAGCTTTCACTTAATGATATTTTCTCAATTTTATGGCGCAGAAAGTGGATTATTTTACTTTCAACTCTCTTGACGGTAGCGATAGCATTACTCTTTACGCTTTCAGCAAAACCTAGCTACCGCGCTAATGCTACGATTCAAATCGAGCGCAAGGGTCCTGAGGTGGTTAGTTTTGGTAAGACAGAAAGCCTAGGAGGGGAGGTGGATACCTTAAATGATCCCTTTTTTCGTACTCGTTATGAGACGTTAAAGAGCCGTACTTTATTGGCAAAAGTTATTGCTGATACGAATCTACGCGCTAGTTTAACGGGGGAGAATGATAAACCGTCTGTGATCAAAGAGTTTCTTGGTTTTACAGAAAAGCGACCTGTAAGCCGAGCACCCGTAGATCTACCTTCACTATTATTGCAGCGTTTGTTAGTGCAACCCATTGATAAAACACATCTGGTAGAAATATATTATGAAGGCAGTTCCCCACAGGAAGCAAAGGATGTTGTTAGCTCATTGGTAAATCATTTTATTAAATCACAAATAGATTCACGCAGTGAAACGGGTGATTTTGCTAAGGATTTTTTAAATAAACAGGTTGATGATGCGAGCCAGCGACTAAGAAAATCAGAGAAAAGACTGGTTACCTATTCTAATGAAAAAGGCATTTTAAGTATTGATGAAAATCAGACGCGTCATGTGACTAAATTAAATCAGCTAAACTCCGCGCTGGTTCAGGCGGAAGTTGCGCGTTCTTCAGCGGAAAGTAAATACCGCCAAATGCAACGTAATGGAAGCACGATTAATACATTAAATAACCCCGTTATTGTAAATTTAAAAGCACGATTGGTTGGCTTGGAAGGAGACTATCAGGAAAAGCTAAAACTATTTAAACCAAGCTATCCAGATATGCAGCGCTTAAATCAACAAATTGTAAATATTAAGCGCAAATTGAGATCAGAAACAGGTGCAATAAAAAATGCAAGTAATAATGGTTTAAAAGCAACCTATCTAGCAGCAAGGTCTCAGGAACGTCGTTTGCGTGGTGAATTGAAACGTTTTAATAGAAAGTTGGAGTCACTGCAAAACAGTGGCGTTGGTTATAGTAAGCTAAAGCGTGAAGTTGAATCTAATGCGCGTTTGTATAAACGCTTATTACAACGTGTTGAAGAGGTAAATATCGCTTCGTCTGTCAATACCAGCAGTATTAAAATTATTGACCCCGCCGTTGCCCCTGTTAAAAAATATCGTCCACGCCCTTCATTAAATATTATTATTGGTTTAATTAGCGGCTTTCTTCTGGGATTAGGATTAGCATTTTTGCGTGAAGCATTAGACCAAACGGTGCGTTCCACAGAAGATTTACAGCGTATTACAGGTTTGCCTGTATTGGGATTGATTCCCAAGCCAAGGCGTATCAAAGCAAAAGAAATGCCAATGGCGGCTGCCCTTAAACCAAACGCCCCTTTTTCAGAAGCCTATCGTGTATTATCTGCCAATGTACGTTTTACCTTAGCGCATCAGCATGGCAAAGTTTTATTAGTGACCAGTTCACTACCCAATGAAGGAAAAACAACCACAGCCTGCAATATGGCATGTGCCTATGCACAAATGGGAATGAAGGTATTATTGATCGATGCGGATTTAAGAAAGCCCACCATTGCCACTAAATTAAAAATTTACAATAAACGGGGTTTGGGTAATTTTCTTACTGGTGAGGAAGACTTGCTCAGTGTGACTCAGCAAATTCAAGCGGTTAAAGGCTTGTATGTGATTACCGCAGGCAGCAGTTCAGCAGATATAATTAGTATGATTAGCAGTGAAAAAATGCAATATCTGGTTTTACAGGCAGAACAAAAATTTGATTTTGTCATTCTTGACTCCCCGCCTGTAGGAGCATTTGCTGATACCTTATTATTATCATCACTTGTCTCTTCAACTCTGATTGTCGCCGATGAAAGTAAGCTGAAAATTGATAAAATACGGCATACGATTATGCAGTTAATGCGAATTAAAAGCACAGCAGTTGGTTTTTTACTGCTTAATTCAAGCAATCCTCTGGTGACCGATAATAGTTATGAAAAGCACTACCGAAAAACAGAGCCTTCCATTTTTTCCAAAGCTTTATCGAATGGCTTAACTGCTAAATTATTGATAAATAGTAAGACAGATGATACAAAAAAGTTTAAAGTTCGTGGTGTTAAAAAATCTTTCTGGGGCAAGCCAAAGAAAGGAATTAATTTAGGATATATAAATTAAGGAACATGTTCCTAACACTAGAGAATTTAGATAATGAAATGGAAGGCATTGCTATGGACGTTAGCACTATCCGTTATTATATTTTTTACATTGGTTTATCTAGGGATGAAATTCCAATGGGTAGATGCACTGCAAGACAAAAAGACGCTTGAGAATGAAAAAGTAGCCTTAGAAATCCCTAAAACTCCTCAAGCAGAAGCTGTAGAACCAAAATTGATCCATGAACAGCAACGTTCAGGAGAGTTGAATGCGGCTGATACGGGTGAAGGTAGCACGACAGAAAAAAGGGGAGGTACTCCAAAAGACACTAAAGCAGGATTTTCTCATTCCTTAATAGGTGAAGAAACACAATTGGTAGACTTTACAGGCATGCCATTAGAAATGGTTGTAGAAGAATGCCGTCGGATATCTAAAAAAGTTGGCATACCAGTCGAGCAATTTAATCAGTCAGTCAATGAGTGCGCAACGCGTAATTTTCAAGGGCGTACTTCAGATAATCCTGCCCGTTCACGTAATGTGCAAGCTAAGTTTAGAAAACAATGTAAAGACACTATTCCTGAGGAGCAACAAGCGTTGTTTTCACCTGAGGAAATGAAGTTATTGATTGATGAATGTGTAGCTGATTTGCATAAGAAAAAAAATTAGGGGTAGTGGGTCAGATCTGTGATTTTAAAAA
Organism: Cocleimonas sp.; assembly: GCA_023146675.1. Taxonomy (GTDB): domain Bacteria; phylum Pseudomonadota; class Gammaproteobacteria; order Thiotrichales; family Thiotrichaceae; genus JAGLBW01. The sequence continues at coordinate 7,816 of JAGLBQ010000225.1, forward strand.
AAGAACTACAGAAAAATAAATATTAATTCAATGATCTGGATATTGTTTTCTGCTTTGAAATATCATAATTTCACAGATATGACCCACTACCAAATTATTGGTAACAAAGAACACTTATAAAGTCCCTACCTA
>JAGLBQ010000226.1 GCA_023146675.1 Cocleimonas sp.
TTGATATTATTTTCTACTGCGCTTTGCAAAGAGATCAATCCACCATGAAAAAAACTGCCTTCACCCCCCGTAGAAACCAGCGGTTGATCTGGTAATAAATGCGCTATTCCCTGCGAAAGTCCAATCCCTGCATTCATACACAATAGCCAGTCAGTACGATGAGGCGGCAAGGAAGAGCAACCAATATCACCACCAATAATGCCATCACCAATCGCTTCATCAATTCCATAAAAAGAAGAACGATGCGGACAACCTTCGCAAAAACTTCCTGCTCGCTCAGGACAGTCTATCTTCAGTGATAATGCTTTATTAGGCTTAGTGACATTAAATTCTTTAGAGAAGTAATCTCTAAGCAACCCATCCGACAACTCTCCCCATGCAGGGAAAATTTCTTTACCTTGTATCTCGCACGTCACTTTACCAAAGGCTTCGCGTTTAATCATGGTTTCTAAAAAACCATCCTGATCTTCCGCGATAATAATTTTTTTCTTATTGTTTGCAAATTGAATAAAGTCAGAAAGATGAATGGGATAGGTTAATTCAATATTGAGAAGGTGAACCTGCTTGCTTAAACCCAGTGATTTAATGACTTCATAGCAGACGCTATAACTTGCGCCACGCGTAACAATACCAACGCTGGCTTGGGGATTAAAATGCTCACTAAATAGTTGCTGATTCTGCTGTTGGAGTGTTTGTAAACGCAACAGATGATCACGATGATTACGCACTGCTTTTGCACCAACATTAATCAAATTTTCAGGATCTTTTTTAAAGCTAAAATTGCGTGTTGTTAGTGTTTCTTGTTGACGAGTAACGAGACTGGATTGATAAGCAATTCTCCCTGCAACAAAGACTAACACAGGCAACTGTAGCTGTTCTGAGATGCTAAACGCTTGTTTGACGCTCTTATAAACACCCTGCACCGTGGCGGGTTCTAATAAGGGAAGATTAAATTGCGGCGCATACCAATGAACATCCTCTTCACCCGTGCTCGTGCGAGCACCTGGGTCAGTGCCAACGACAATGACCATACCGCCTTTCATTTTACAAACAGCGGAATAATTGAGTGGGTCTGCCGCAATATTTAATCCCACATGCTTCATAACCACTAAAGAACGCGCCCCACATAAACTAGCCCCCATACAAGAAAGTGCCGCAATATGTTCATTTAAAGCGTGATTAATGAGATAGTTATGCTGATTTTTTTCAGCATCTAAAATATTAATAACACGATTCACAGGTGAGCCAGGATAGTGGGATATATAATCAACGCCCGAATCCTGAGCTGCCCAAGCAATGGCATCATTGCCATCCGCAAAAAAAGCATGATGAGTATCAGTCATTCATTACACTGTTGGTATTTGTAAGCATAAAGCGTTTATTGTCAAAACTGATTTCCCAAGCAAAAAGGGGTCAGCATAGCAGAATGCTTTGCTTGATACATTTCTCGCGTAAAGAGATGTGGAATTTATTCGACTGTTATTAAACTATCAATTGCTAAACTATTGCAATAATCGTCAACTGGATCACAATTAAATGAATAATTTGAGCTATTTTTACAAACTTTTTACAGTCCTATTACATCATGCTCACTTAAGCTAGGTGCTTACACACTATTATCTAACCTTCACAAACGAGGAGAAAATAATGAAATCAATACTAAAAAAGTGTTTAAGTGTAGCGGCTGTTATTGCGATAACAGTTACTTCTGCTCAAGCAAAACAGGTTATCTTAAAAGCAGAACTAGCAAGCCCTGTTATAGCAGCGGGTATGAAGCAAACCACCTTTATTAAAGTCGGACTGACTGGTTTTAAACTTGATGATAAAGCAGATCGCACCCCCGCAAATATTGCCATTGTGCTGGATAAATCAGGCTCTATGAGCGGCAATAAAATTATCAATGCAAAACAAGCCGCGCGTATGGCGGTGGGTTTATTGAATAAAAATGATATTGTGTCAATTATCAGCTACGACAGTACCGTTAATGTGCTTGTGCCTGCCACGAAAGTAACCGATAAAGCCAGTATCTATGCGGCAATTGAGCGTATGGGAGCAAATGGTGGCACCGCATTATTTGCAGGTGTCAGTAAAGGTGCGGCTGAGGTGCATAAATTCTTAAGTAAGGATCGCATTAATCGCGTTATTTTATTATCCGACGGACAAGCGAATGTCGGGCCAAGCTCGCCAACAGAACTGGGATCATTAGGCGCATCGCTCAGCAAAGATGGCATGACCGTTACCACTATTGGTTTGGGGACAGGCTATAATGAAGACCTAATGGCAAGTCTGGCAGGCTATAGTGATGGCAATCATGCCTTTGTAAAAAATTCTGATGATCTAGCACAGGTATTTCAATATGAGTTTGGTGATGTACTTTCTGTGGTTGCACAGGATGTTGAAGTGATTATCCAATGCCAAAACGGCATTCGACCGATTCGTGTTTTAGGTCGTGAAGCCAGTATTTTAGGTCAAACCATTACCACCACCATGAGCCA
>JAGLBQ010000227.1 GCA_023146675.1 Cocleimonas sp.
TTACCTAATAATGTATTGCAGCATGGTTGGTATTTATGGCATTGGGAGGGTGGCGCGAATTTGATTTACTGGCAGCAGAATAATCAACAACAGATTATTGGGGTGGAGCTGGAGCCTGTGAGAATAAAATCTGACTTAATTAGCCGCTTACCTAATACTGTTGCTAACAACGAGAGTACTGATAACTTCCGCCTACGGGTATTGGATACTGCGGGGAAAATTATTTATCAATGGGGTGCGTTTAGCCCAAGCAAAATGCAGGCATTACAACAGCATTCACTCAGTTATCCACTTTCTAGCTGGTCGGTGGAGTATTATGGTGCGGCTTATTCTCCTGCGGTATTATCACGCTATAGCTTGTTGCTAACACTGGCTGGTTTTGCTTTATTGATTAGTACATTGGCATGGTTTTTATACCGCGAACAAACACGTGAAATACGCTTGGCAACGCAACGGGTGCAGTTTGTGAGCCAAGTATCACATGAGCTTAAAACACCACTCACCAATATTCGCCTATACGCAGAAATGCTAGAAGACCAGTTAGACGATGACCCGCAACAGCAACGTTACCTGCAAGTTATTACTGATGAAAGCCAACGCCTTTCACGCCTGATTGCTAATGTACTAAATTTTTCACGCAAGCCACGCCTCCATAAGCGCGAGTTTGAACTTAATACAGTGATTCAACAATCAATCGCTCATTTTAAACCTAGTTTTGCGGCTAAATCTATTGCATTGAATCTTGACCTGCAAGCAATGGGTTCACTCCTTTCAGATCCTGATGCATTAGAACAAATTATTAACAATTTACTCAGTAATGTGGAAAAATATGCGGCGGATGGAAAGCAAGTTGATATTAGTAGCACAATAGATCAGCAACAGTTTAGTTTAAAAATTCGTGATTATGGCAAAGGAATAGCACGTAATGAACGTAAACGGATTTTCCAACCCTTTTATCGCATTAATAACCAATTAACCGAAGGCGTCAGTGGTACAGGGATTGGTTTAGCGATTGCCAAACAGCAAGCTGAACTTCTTGGTGGATCGCTGGAGCTAGCGAATGTCAGTCAAGGCACTTGCTTTCAATTAAAGCTGCCTTTGTAAAGAGCAACCGAGCAAAAACAATGAAAATACTAATTGCCGAAGATGATCTCAATATCCGCGAGGGTCTAAAGGATCTGTTATCACGCGAAGGATATCAAATATTAGCCGCTGAGAATGGGCGCATTGCGGTCGAATTATTCCAGCAAAAACAGCCTGATTTTGTGATTCTTGATATTATGATGCCAGAAATGGATGGCTATGCCGTGTGTAGAGAAATTCGCAAACAAGACAATGATATTCCAATTATCTTTTTAAGCGCAAAATCAGAAGAAATTGATCGTGTGATTGGACTGGAATTAGGCGCAGATGACTATATCAGCAAACCCTTTGGAACCCGTGAAGTGGTTGCCCGTATCCGCGCTATTACGCGCCGCTATCTAAAAACGCAACCACAAATCATCCTACAAGATCAGTTTGAGTTTGGAGATTTAACGGTCTATCCCAATGAGCTAAGAGCTAAACGTAGTGATCAATCGATAGATCTTAGCTTGCGTGAAATAAAGATCTTACAACAACTGGCTGAACATAAAGGCGAAGTACTCAGTCGTGACCATTTATTTAATACCTGCTGGGGATATGACTATATGCCCAATAGTCGCACACTAGACCAGCATATTTCTAAACTACGCAAATCGATTGAGCATAATGCCGCTGATCCACAACTAATAAAAACAGTACGCGGAGCTGGGTATCGGCATGAATAATGAATAACATCTAGCTAAAACTTGTTTTAACTATTTAAAAATTTCCAGAAAAAAACCGCATAAACCTTTCTCAAGGTTCACACGGTTTATATTTGAAACTTTACACTTTTCTCTTCAAAGAGTGTAAATAATACAACTATGCTTCTTTAGCAACGGCTTGTTCAAACTGCTTCATCTCTGCACCATGTTGCATATCCGCACCTGCATGACCCATTTCATGCGCCATTAATGATTGAAATGCATCATTAGAATCAGGGGTTATATTATTGATATTCATAAAGACACGACCATCTTCATTTCCCCAGCTCATATTATCATCACGTTTACCAACGGATACTTCAAATTTTTCATTGGGTGAACTATCCACCATTTCCTTAAATGTATCGCTATTATTATAAAGATCCGTCAATGTCTCTTTTGTTTGCTGAACCTCTGCCGCACTAGCAGAACCATCACCACCAATCGTTACCTGTTTGCCGCCCAATTCAAAAGATTGCTTATGTTCTGTAGGCTTAGGAATTTCTCCATTACCTGCTGCGACATTGTTTTCAGCAACGATATTACCATTTTCCACTTTAGCCGCTTTTTCACTTCCTCCTTTGCTAGCACCATGTCCCGCGTCAGCACCCTTACTTGCCCCTTCTCCCTTGCCAGCAGCAGAGCCGCTACCTGCTCCTTTGCCTGCACCAGATCCGCTACTAGCGCCTTTACCAGCACTAGGGGTAGATCCACTACCTGCGCCAACAGCATCAGCGCCTTTACTAGAACTGCCATCAGAATCGCCGCCTTCGCTATCCTCTTTCATCATCTTTGTTAACATCGTTAATAACTCCATTAACATCATCAGAATTTTTTTCATCTGATCCCCATCAGCACTACCTGCTTTATCAGCGCCTTCAGTGCCACCCGCTTCATCAACCCCTTCAGTACTCGCTACTTTATCAGCACCTTTCGTACTGCTAGATTTATCATTCCCTTCAGCACCGCCCGCCTTATTACTACCTTCAGCAGCACCTTTCGTACTGCTAGATTTATCATTTCCTTCAGCACCGCCCGCTTTATCACTACCTTCAGCAGCACTTGATTTATCAGACCCTTTAGCGCCTGTTTTATCGGTCCCTTCAGGACACTTGTGCGCGCAATGAGCTTCACTTTTAGAGCCTTTCGACATCGCTTTGCTAAAATCCCCTACATCAACAGGGTTAGGCTTTTCTAATGTTGTTTCTTTTCCTTTACCTGCTGCGACAGAAGCAGAAATTAAATCTGCTACAGAAAATTTATTGTCAACCATTGTACTGTACTCCTCATCCATGAGAAAAAATAGAGTGTCAATAAAACCTTATTTTCGAGAGATATACAATGCCATTTGTCACGATCAATGGTGCGCTCATCCTTTTTACACTTTGTTCTTTTAAAGTCAATAAATTCAGTTAATACATGTGCTTAACAGACAAACACAAACGTGTTTATTTTAATTATAGTCATTATCTTTTTCTATTGTAAGATTCAATCTTAACAGTTCTTTTAGACATCATGTATTAACGTGTTGCTTCCTGTTTAAATAGAGTTAATACATGAGATCTGATGATTAGCAATTAATTATAGCCGTGAAACTTATCAAACATCTCAGGCACAAATAACGATATTTGTGGAATAAAGGTAATCAGCATCAAGAAAAATAGCAGTAATAACAACCAAGGTAGTGAGGCGCTAATCGCCCATCCCATGCTTTTATTGGTAATACCTGAGATAACAAATAAATTCAGTCCCACAGGCGGGGTAATCATGCCGATTTCCATATTCACGACCATAATAATACCCAAGTGAATAGGGTCGATACCAAGCTGAGTCGCTATAGGGAATAAAATGGGTGCCATAATAAGCAAAATGGCAGATGGTTCCATAAAGTTACCTGCAATTAGCAAGAGTAGATTCACTACGAGTAGAAAGCCCCAAGCAGGTAAACCCCATTGAATAATAATTTGTGCGATTTCATGGGGAATGCGCTCAGTGGTTAACACATGGGCAAATAAAATGGCATTGCCAATAACAAAGAGCAGCATAATCGATACTTTTGAGGCATCTAAAATAACCTTTTGCACCTCTTTATCAAAAAAGCTTTTAGGAAATGCCATTGCCATTTGTGTTGTGTTTCTTACGACAGCACTTGCTATTTTTTCACCACTTTTACGCCAAGGTAAATTCTTTAATGGACCTATATCTCGATAGCCAAAGACGGCAATTAAAAAAGCGTATACGGAAGCGACAGCTGCGGCTTCTGTCGGGCTGGCAACGCCACCATAAATTGCACCTAAGACAATAAAAATCAACATTAAACCGCCCATTGCGACTAACCCTGATTTAAAGATTTTCTTAAACCCTGGAAAGGGCGAGGAGGGCAGACCTTTAATGCGTGCATAAATATAAATAGCGATCATTAAAATCACGCCCATTAATATGCCAGGTAGCATTCCTGCCATAAACATACGTGCGGCGGAGACTTCAGTCGCTGCGGCGTATACCAACATAACAATCGAAGGCGGGATTAAAATACCCAATGTGCCTGCGGTACTAATCACCCCTGCAGAAAATTTCTCTGGGTAGCCAACACGTGTCATACCAACAATAACAATTGCGCCTATAGCCGCGACTGTTGCAGGTGATGAGCCTGAGACTGCTGCAAATAGCATACAGGCAAGCACGCCAGCCATTGCTAATCCACCTCGGATATGACCGACAATATCAACAGCAAAGTCTATAATACGCCGTGCAACACCCCCTGTGGATAAGAAGGCAGAGGAGAGAATAAAAAAGGGAATAGCAAGAAAGGTATAGTGCTCAGAAAGGGCTTCAAAGAGTTTTAGAGCGATGGAGGCGAGTGAATCATCAGCAAAGAGCAAAATGGTGACGACGCTAGAAAACCCCAAGGATACAGCAACGGGTACGCCAATCATCATACAGAAAAAGAGGAGTAAAAATAGAGTGGGGATAACAAAGGATTCCATTATTTAACGCCTCCTTCTTTTTTAATCTGTGCAGCTAGCTCAAGGCTTTCTTCTGCTTCATTAATATGAGAAAACCCCTCTACCTCGCCTTTAATTATCTTAATAAACAGTTGTATAAAGCGAAACATCAATAAAAGAAAACCAATAAAAATGATGCTTTCAGACATCCATCGCTGTACCTCCAAATCCTCCATTTCAAGGTTGATTTGTTTGAGTTTTGACAGATAATTCCATGCCCCAATCATAAAAATAACACAGTAGGCAATGCAGATAGCAACCGATAGCATCCCCATAGCGCGACGTATTTTTTCAGGGAAGATTTTTACAAAACTATCAACACCAATATGCGCACCAACTTTAACACCATAGGAAGCACCAAAAAGCACAAACCATGCCATCATATAAAGTGTCACCTCTTGTGACCAGTGAATGCCCGTGTTGAAACCAAATCGTAAAATAACCTCAGAGAAAACCAGCAAGGTCATTCCGACAAGTAATAGTGAGAGAAAACTTTCTTCTGCTTTATTGATGATATTTGCAAGCATTCAGCACCCCTGTTGTTTGATAATCAAGAGAAGTTTGTAGGGTCGGTGGAGTTTTACCTAAGCGACCATAGACCGAGCTATAACGGGTCGGTTTCGCTGAGCTACACCGACCCTACAAGACTTTGTAATAGTGTTATTTTTACTTATTCGAAGCAATCGCAGCATCTAACATATCTTTGCCAACAATACCTTCAAACTTTTTCCAAACAGGTTTCATCTTATCAACCCATTGCTGACGCTCTTCTTTACTTAGCTCAATAACAGTGGTGCGCTTACTATCAATAATGGCTTGTTTATCACTTTTTGATTTTTCAGCGGCAACTTTATTACCGTGTGCAATGGCTTCATCCAGTGCTTTTTTAAGCTCCGTACGTACATCATCAGGCAAGCCATTCCAGAATTCTGCGGAGGTGACAACCATATAATCAAGCAATCCGTGATCAGATGAAGTTATATAGTTCTGCACTTCATAAAACTTTTTAGAGTGAATATTTGACCAAGTGTTTTCCTGCCCATCAATCGCTTTTGTTTGTAATAAGGTGAAAACTTCGGAATAAGGTTTCTTTAACGGTGTTCCGCCAACGGCTTCAAACTGTGCCGATAATACATCTGATGACATAATGCGGAACTTCAAACCCTCTGCATCCGCAGGGACATGTAATGCTTTAGATGCCGATAGTTGCTTCATGCCATTATGCATATAGCCCAAACCTATCAAACCTTTCTTTTCAACCGTTTTTAATAAGGATTGACCTGCTTTACTTTGCTGGAATTTTTCTGCCGCCGCCATATCATTAAATAGGAAGGGTAAATCAAAAATTTGTAGCTTTTTAGTGTATTTTTTAAATTTGGATAAGGAAGGGGATGCCAAATGTACATCGCCTAAGAGCAGTGCTTCGAGTACTTTATTATCACCAAAAAGTTGACCATTAGGATAAATTTCAACAACGACTTTATCCTTTAAACGTTCGCTGACCAACGCCTTAAATTTGGTAGCCATTTGACCTTTGGGTGTATTTTCAGCAACCACATGTGAAAATTTCAGTTTAATGGGATCAGCGTATGCAGATAGTGTACAGAGAGAAAGCGCAACAGCCGTTGCGAGTGCAAGAACAGACTTATTCATAAAAACCTTCCTTATAGGGTTTAAAACTAATGGGGGAGTTACAACCAGTACTACTAGCAATAAGAATACCAATAAGTCACTTTTTAAGAAAGAATTAATATAACACTATAAAAAATAATGATACTACTAATTGAATGATTATTTAACGCCAATTATTGCTGAGCAAAATATAGGATAAATAATTCTATTCATATGTACGGAAAAACTTGATCACTACAGAGTTATTAGACCACTTCAGCTTGTCTTTTATTGGAGTTAAAATAGT
>JAGLBQ010000228.1 GCA_023146675.1 Cocleimonas sp.
TAGTCAAAATGCAAATAGACCCTATACTCACGCGCTACCCTTTTACTAGTATAGGCAATAATTCTTTTATCTTCCTTTAGATCACTGATAGCAATCAGTGAGCTTGCCATTTTTATAGGAACAATACTTCCACCAGCAGCACCAATCGCTTCTTCCAGTGTGGTATATAAATCAGAATCTTCAGCAATACCTTGCAAGGCTATTTTTTTATAATCACCTGATAGCGATGTGCTTTCTCGCAAATGAAAACCATTATTTGAGCAAGACTGTAATAACAGAAGTAAAAGAATAAAGGTTATAGAAACGCTATTTTTTATCATGTTTTTTACACTTTATTTTGGAATCCATTTTTTACGCAATGTCTCATGGAAACTATCCTCCAGACCATTAGATTCTCTTAGTCTTAATAAAACTTTATTAATGGGTTCACGCAATGCTGAGTTGTGTGGCAAAACGATACCATAATTTTGAGCGTTAAAAACAGCGGGTAATACATAGAAAATATCTTTTCCTTCTTTCTTATTAATTTTACCTGCAAGATAGGAAAGACGAGGTCCATCATGTACTAATGCTTCAACTTTCTCTTCACGTAATAATTTCATGCCCTCCTCAATACTATTAACAGGGACAACATCTGCTCCTATTGCCTCCAAGTATTTACGCGGTGCATCGGTTGCTACTGCCGCAACGCGTTTACTCGGCAAATCTTTTTCTGACTGAATACTACCAACAATTGCCTGTGATGTAAGTGCTGCGGTAACAACTGCTGTCATAATACTCATCGCAATAAGACCAACTAGATGCCATGAGAGATCAATAGCGCGCGCTAAACCTTTACTTTGCGGTGTCTCCCACGTGACCAACATGGTAATTCCCCACCATAGGGTTTCATAAATGCCTTTAAAATATCCGCGCGGAAAGAAATTATCTCCAGAAACCCGATCGACTAATAAACGAATATGCGTCGTAATAACAAGCATAACCAGCAACCAAGCCAACACTTTCAGCGACAATAATTTTTTTAATTCGATCGCTAAAATACTTAATGGATTACTATCATTATTTTCGGCTGAAACCATAATCTGTAATCCCGTTTCATACATGGAATTAGAGAAATCAACACGTTTTTCACGCTCTGATGAGACCGTAATCGCTGCAATCCCAAGGTCCACCTTAGACTCGTATGCGCTGTTAATAACATCGGGGGTCGTATCATGGTAGACCCATTCTGTTTTTTTCCCCAATTCTTCAGCAAGCTTATCCCATAAATCAATACTAAAACCAGTTGGGCGACGCTCTGATTCAGGCAGTGACTTATCGTACATAACCCAAGGCTCACTGGGTTTAATACCAACTTTTAAAGAAGCATCTGATGAGGAGTTATCTGCCAAGGTAGACAATGTTGTTAGTATTAAACAGCAGGCAAAAACAGTTAAAGCAAAGGGACGGGAAAGTATTTTTAGCATATCATCCTTGACATTTTGAGTATTTATTAATCAGTAAATGTGAAATTATAAATACAATAGTCTTGATATACTATTAAAATAATCCTGTTTCTAACGGATTTTATTGATAGATATTCACATAAATAATTTCATGGAAGTGAATTGCTAGGCGAGGCAGTTTTTTGTATCTACCTTGTCTTAGGGGCTTAGGGTATTGCGAAGCTAAAGCATCACTTCCAGAGACTATAGGAAAGCCTCTGTGTAATCAGTGCCTATATTTAGTCATACAACAAAATATCCCCAATTGACTCTGCCCATTGCCCAAAGGCTGGTACATCAAATAATTCATCGCCAACTGCGCGTAACATGTCAGATACCAGCATAACACCCATTTCTTTTTGGCGAAAAGCTTTGGCGTAGTTAAGAATATGTCCGAAGACTTCTTCTGCATTATCTTTTTCTTTAACGGCAATCGCGCGCCCTACCAATGCGGATGCAACCGCGTATTGCAAATCAATTTCTTTAGGTGCTTTTATATCTTCACCGCGCGTAATAGCATCCAAGTCTGGCATTTGATCTAAGCTATCAATAAACGCTTTTAACTCGATTCCTGCCGACGGACCGACACAAGCTTGCAGTGTGCCTGCAATTAACATTGGTTTATCGCTAAATTTTTGTAAGGCGCGGTTGGCAAACTCCCATGAGCGAGGTGAGGGAAAAGCAACGGGGTTGTGTGCAGGATCAAAATCAAAGAGCAATTCAGGGCGAAAGCGCAGAAAAGCAATAATACTTTCATGGATATTGTGCTCATATGCCCATGCAACCCAGTCATCCAGATTGAGGTCTACATCATAGTGAGAAAAACGATTGGCTAGCGGGGAAGGCATAGTATAGGTAACGCCACGATCACCTTGGCGGTTTCCTGCGGCAAAAATAGCCCAACCATCAGGTACTTTATATTCGCCTAATTGACGATCGAGAATGAGCTGGTAAGCAGCAGCAGAGACGCTCGGGACGGCAGAGGTGATTTCATCCAGAAATAAAATACCTTTGTTACCGTGACGCTCACTATTGGGCAACATGGCAGGAATTGCCCATTCAACCTGATCATGGTCACGAAAGGGAATGCCGCGCAAATCACTTGGTTCCATTTGTGAGAGACGTATATCAATGACAGGAATATCATGACGCTCACCTATCTGAGCAATAATTTGTGACTTTCCAACCCCAGGTGGACCCCACAACATAACAGGTGTATGGCTTCCATTTTGTGCTCCTAAGAATTCTTCATCGAGTACTAAATTTAGATGGGCTGGGCGCATATTTTCCTTTGCTTTTGTTGATGAATGTTATATTTGTAATGAATCCTACCAGTTGTTTGAAAACCCCACAAGATGGCTTGTCTTATCAAGGTGTTCTAGCATTTAGAGTGCTCCGCTTATCAGGAAAATACTATGTATCATAGGTAAGCTATTCATTTTATTAGCACATGCCTGTACTTCAAATATAAATAGGAATATAATAATATACTAATATAAAGGGGAAATAAAAGTGATAACTATGGAAATTTTAGATTCTAGATGTACATTTTCACACGGTGTACTGGCAGGAGAGGATATTGAATATACCTCTAAATCTCTTAAGGCAATAGCACATCCTGTGCGACTGCAAATTTTATGTTTTCTTGGGGAAAAGGAGGCAAGTGTAAAAGATATTGTTGCCGATATTGGCGCCAGTCAGAGTAATATTTCTCAGCATTTGAGTGTCCTAAAGGCGAAGGGCGTTGTTGATTCAAAAAAAGTCGCTAATCGTGTCTATTACCATGTAATCAATGCCGCTATATTGCAGATGATGGGGGTTGGTAACGCAAACAAATCATCCTAACCTCATATAGATGATGGGATATATCCGCTATTCTATAAACCGAGTATATTACTCTGTTAATGTTATTAGCTGGGAGCTGTTATGTCGCAAGGGTCAAGTCAATTTACGGTAGAAAAACGTATTTTATTAGCAATGCGTAAAACATTAGGAAATATTGTTAAAGATGTTACGCCTGCCGATAAGCATCTGCGATCACCCCTAAAAGAAGCAACGATTGAAGATATTAAAATGTGCTTTAGTCTGATTTCTGCACGTGAACGTGAAATTGCAAAAGAAGCAGGTATTGAGATTAAAGATCGCCCGCATTTTGTCGATGAGCCTACCTCTTCCAATGTGGTTTCGATTGATACTATAACGAAAATGAAGACTAAATAATGAGTGATAAAAACTATAGCGAAGAACAAATGGTTTCCATCACTAAGGCAACAATGCGCACCCTTGATTCATGGAAATTAAGGAGTGAAGAGATTATGAATATACTGGGTCTCGATGAAAAGACACGCAAGCGGAGTTTGCAAAGTTTTCGCTCAGGTAGCAAGGCATTACCGCAAGATACAGAAACAATGAAACGTATTGAGCATGTGGCAGGTATTGTTGAGGCATTGCGTACCGCCTATCCAATGAATGCACAAATGAGAGCAAGATGGCTGTATAAACCTTGCCGCCGCTTTCAAGGTAACAACCCTCTTTCTGTGATACTAACAGAGGGCATGAATGGCTTAATAAAGGCACGTATTGAAATCGATTGTGCTTATGGCTGGGAGCTTTCTGAACAGATGAAAATCAAATCACAAGGCGGATAAGTATCCAAAAAATCTCTGGCTGATAGAATCAGATAAAAAATCTTAAATGCGACAATTATTGTCGCATTTTTTATGCCTGAACCATCTATCCTTTGCGCTTCCTTAGCGTTTCAGTTTCTTGTAGAATAAAATTTCAGATAAATAATCTGTTTAAAAATAAAATAGTTACAAATTACATGAGAAAAACATGGGCTTGTTTTCTCTTCAATATAAGTAAAATTCGCTAATGGTAAATAACATAGGGGTTATGAGAGTGGTAAAAAATAAAATATTGAATGTATCCAGCGGGATGCTCTTTTTAGCATTATTAGGAGGATGCAGTAGTAATAGCGTTAAACCTGTTGAACAAGCAGAAATCATACCGCCTACGGCTACTGTAGTATCAAAAAAGACTAAGAAGGTAATTGTTAAGAAAAAGCAAACAGCTGTTAACTATCAAAATCTTGTCGCACAAAGGAAAACACAACAAAAAGCGGAACAGCAAAGGGCAGCGCAACAGCAAAAAATAGCACAGCAAAGATCAGCTCAGCAGCAAAAAGTGGCACAACAAAGAGTAAAGCAACAGCAAAAAGTAGCAGCAGAAAAGTCGCGCAAAGAAAAAGCAGCACAAAAATGGTTAGCTGAACAAAATGCAATTAAGCAAAAAGCAACAATACAGTGGTTTGCACAAAAAAGAGTAGAGGAAAGCCGCATAGAAAAGCAGCGTAAAAAAAACCTCTATCGAACACAGCACAAGGTTGTTAAAAAAACGCCACAAAGAGTTTATGCGCCAAGGCGTGTCGCAAGAAAAGTTCCGCAACGTGTTTATGTCAAACCAAAAACAGCTGTTCGTAAATATCGTCCACAAGCGCGCATGCAACAGCCTCAGTATCGCCAAGCATCATTAACAGGTGATTTTGCAGGTAATCCTAAAGCACATCGCTTTATTGATAAAATGGTCTCACGCCATGGTTTTAATCGTGGTTATGTAACAGGGATTATTAGCAAGGCAAAAGCAACCCGTTGGATGCGTAAAATGGCGGCTAAGGATGAAAACCCTATCAGAAGACCACCGAAAAATAACAATACAAGACGCTCTCCAAGTTGGACACGTTACCGCAGTCATTTCCTTACCACTCGTCATATTAATGGAGGCGTCGCCTTTTACCGCAAAAACCGTCGGGCATTAGAGCGCGCAGAGCGCCAATTCGGTGTACCCAAAGAGTATATTATGGGAATCCTTGGTGTGGAGACAATTTTTGGTGGAAATGTTGGTAAAAACCGAGCCATTGATGCGTTAACAACAATGTCATTTCGTAATAGTCGGCGTGGAAAGTACTTTGAAAGTGAGCTAGAAAGTTATTTATTAATGACACGTAGTGCGCGCTTGAATCCATTAGTACCCAAAGCATCTTATGCTGGTGCGTTAGGTCTAAGTCAATTTATGCCCAGCAATATCAAAAAATATGGGGTTGATTTTGACGGTGATGGTGGTGTAAATCTATGGAAGCCAGATGATGCAATCGCCAGTATCGCGCGTTATTTCAAAGGACATGGCTGGCGTACAGGTGAAATGGTTGCCGTACCTGCGAACAATAGAGGAACACGCTATCGTGCTTTAAAAGTAGGTTTTAAATACAAATACAGCCCATCACGCTTGGAAGGAAAAGGAATTACCGCAAGCTACCAGCATAATATGCGTGGCTCCTTACGTTTTATTAAACTAAATACGAACAAAGGCGATGAGTTATGGGTTGGTGGCAAGAACTTCTACGTGATTACGCGTTATAACCACAGCACTCATTATGCAATGGCAGTACATCAATTAGCACAGGCAATTAAGCAACGTATAGAGCCAGGTGCAGGCCCGCGAAGAGCGCTTAACCCAAGAATATCACCCACTAAAAAGCACTCGATTAGCGCTGAAGAAGCAATGGCATTATTATCTGCTTCAAATGACCACAAAGATGCTGTTACTGAATTACGTGAGTTAATTGCACGGAGATCTTTGTCATAGAAAGGAGAGTCAATTAGAGAGGGTATTATTGCTATACTGATCCAATATTAATAGGATCAGTATAGTACTTAAAACTGACTAAAAATCACCCTAGGACAGGTGTTTTAAACCTCATAATCTGCTGGACTTATGAAAAAAGTAGCCTGCGTTGAAAACTCAACGCAGGCTTTTTTAATGCAAAATAAACTCCCGAAACAAATGATTCATATTAGTATAATCGCTTGAAGGCGCATAAAGTGTATTTTTACTCGTTGCAAAACGCTCTATTTCATCGCCAATAAATGCATTGATGCTATCAATAGGGTTGGTGTATTTAGACTCAAAGCCTGCCTTTTTCTGTATAATTAGCTCCGCAATATCCTGTTTAAGTTGACCCTCAGGAATTAGTCTATTGATCATCACATCAAACTCAATTGGCACGATGCCCAAGTCTTTCTCCAACCATTGCATCGCCAGCAAAGGGCGCAGTACATAAAAATATTTTTTAATTCGCACTTTGCCACCGCGTAAATACTCACGATAATTGCCTTTTGCCATATGCAGATAATGATAAAAACAGGCTCTGGGGGAGTAGTATTCTTCCATTAGTTTTTTCATTGCATCAGCAAAGGCATCGTCTTGACGGTATACAATAGATGAGGATAACCATTCCATTAGGGCAGGGTTAGATTTTTTCATTAGCTTTAATGCTTTGCGCAAATCCCAGCCATTAATATCAAAAATAGGATCAATGGGAATCTCAATCACATCGCGCTTATGTTCTAAATTAACACTCAAATACCAGTCACGTTTATGTACATAAATAAAGCGCACATCATAATCACTATCCTGAGACTCAAAACCCCATGCACGACTGCCTGATTCGCAGGCATAAAGAATTTTTACTTGATGATCTTGTTCTATTTGGCTTAGTTTGTTTTGTATTTCAGATTTTATTGTTTGTGTCATTTTTTAGACTCCATAATATTTATCGCCATTGAGTCGAGCGAAAACACTTCCAGTTTCTATATTTTAGATCCTTTCTCATAATGTCATCATATTCTGTTGGCAAACTATGATGGTTTCTTTTGCCTCTAGGCTTAAAGCCCTGCTCTATTGCTTTAAAGTATTCTCTACGTTCTTGCTGTGTACGTGGGTTTCTATAAAAAATACCCATGATAAAATCTCCAGTGAATATTAAATTCAACGGAAGCCTTGATTCTTACTATTCAATATACTAATCATTTCTAACTCCTCAATATTTAAACATTGCAACATGACAGGAAATTGAATTTCTTGACTGTATTCCCAAATAGAAATTTGGGAATGAGGCAAGATCACACAATTTAATCACCCCTTAACACAAACCACCTGCTTCAACGTATGCACAATCTCCACCAAATCTTCCTGTGCCTTCATCACTTTTTCAATCGGCTTATAGGCGGCAGGTGTTTCATCAATAATATTGTTATCAATTCGGCACTCCACACCTGCAACGGCTTTTTTATGCTCTTCCAGACTCACTAATTTCTTCGCTTTAGTACGCGACATAATACGACCCGCCCCATGACTACAGCTACAAAAACTATCTGCATTACCTAAACCACGTACAATAAAGGATTTTGCCCCCATGCTTCCTGGGATAATCCCCATTTCCCCTTGGCGTGCGCT
>JAGLBQ010000229.1 GCA_023146675.1 Cocleimonas sp.
TTATCGGGTAATTGAATAAAATAGCGCTCCATATCCTTTTTAGCCTGCTCGATAAAATAAGTGCCAATGCGATTGCCGACACCACGTGAACCGCTATGTAGCATTACCCAGACATCATCAGACTCATCCAGACAGATTTCAATAAAGTGGTTTCCGCCACCCAATGTTCCTAAATGTCTCATATTATTAGTCTGTTTTAAAAAGGGATATTTATCGCACATGATATTGAAGGCATCCGCCAAAGGCTTCCATGCATTTAATACATCTTTAGGCTCTTGACCCCAGCTACCTTTGTCGCGCTTACCGCGTCCAATAGAGCGTCCGTGTGGCACGGCTCTCTCAATTCGGCTACGCAATGAAGCTAAATCATCAGGCAACTGATCCGCGCGTAAGCTGGTTTTAACCGCCATCATTCCGCAGCCTAAATCAACACCAACAGCAGCTGGGATAATTGCGCCTGTGGTTGGTATTACGCTACCAATGGTTGCACCTTTGCCCAAATGAACATCAGGCATTGCAGCCACCCATTTATGAATAAACGGCATTTTGGCGATATTTTTTAATTGCTGCTTGGCATTATCATCAAATGGAACATTACGAGTCCATGATTTAACGGGGAAACTTCCTTCTTCATGCAATACTTCATAAGATGTTGTTTTCATTTTTCATTACCTTGTTTGATTTACAACAAAGTATTTGCAAGCCTTGTGCCAAGTCTTATCTTTCTGATGAAAAAGATACTAATACATTGGTAATTAAGTATATTAATAGTTTTAATGTTTATTTTTCAGATTATTGAAGTTAACAGTTAAATAGATATAAGTATCAAATAAGATAATAATCTATCTTAAATAATACCATCTATATTCTACAGCTACAAAAAAGCCCCGTATCACAATGATGATACGGGGCTTTTGGCTAAACCTTTTATTTGCCAGAATTAATAAGCATAAATAGCATGATCACCTTCCTGTACTTTAGGTGCTGTCACATGTTGCACCGTCATTTCCTGACTTGATTCACTCTTTGCCTTTGTAATTTTATCGCCTTCCACCTTACTGCTTGTAGAAACACCAACACCAAAAATCACAGCGCTAAGAATAAAACCTAAACTTATTGGATCAACGACTCCACGCATCTTTTTCATAATATTCCTCTCTTTCTCGAGTTGTTTCTCAGATGATACTTGCTCATATGAGAATTTTGGGTTGTTTCTAAATAGGTATTAATGATATAGAATGAACGTCAATAAAGAGTCAAAGTGCGCCAACTAAGGTACTTTGATATAAAAATAATATTATTTGTAACGATTTTTTTTAATCACCCCTACCGCTATTTATTTGTTAATAGACTTTAATTGGGCGAATATATATGCATCTTCTTGAATTAAAGTTATTCTCAGGTTTTCAGTTATTAGACCCACAAGGTGAAATACTGTCAGGTGTATCCCGCAAAGCTAAGGCACTCCTAGCGTGGCTGGCATTGAACCCTAATAAGGAATATCCACGCGAAAAACTGGCAGGCATTCTCTGGCCTGATAGTAGTGAAGCGCAGGCGCGACATAGCTTGCGTCAGGCATTGACGAGCTTGCGCAAAATTTTACCCTCGGATTCTGAGTTACTACAGACAAGCAAAGACTGGATTATGCTGGATGAAAGTCAAATTCAGCTTGATGTACAGCGCTTTGATCAAGCATTAAAAATGGCTGATGCGGTGTCTTTAGATAAGGCTATTACGCTTTATAAAGGGACTTTATTAGAAGGTTGCAATCCTAAATCTGATAATTTTGATGATTGGTTATTTCACTATCGAAATACTTATAGAGAGCTTGCTATCAGTGCCATCGATAAGCGCTTGGCAATGCTATTAGATTTCAATATTGAACAAAAGAATGATTATGAAACGATTATTCACTATGCAAATCAGCTCATTGATATTGATGAATTACAAGAGCCCGCTTATCAGGCTCTGATGCTTGCCTATAATAAACTAGGCAATCATAGCGCCGCTTTAAAAGCCTATGAAACGATCAAGGATAAGTTACAACAGCAACTGGGGATTGCTCCTGCGGATGCAACAGAAAAACTATACCAAGAAATCGTCGCTCCCCACGTGGTTAACAAGCAGAGCAACTTAGTGAATGCAACTAAGCAGGCATTATTATCGACACAAAAACGGCGTTTATCCAGCAGCACTGAGCGCTTACTGTATCAAGTTGAAATGGCAATAAAGGGTATTGTAGATCATCGTATTGGACATAGTTTTTTGATTCGAGGCGAGCAAAAAAAGACCAGCTGTATTGCTGAGGAAATTGTTAAACAGATACGTGAAAAGAAGTTTATTTACTGTCGAAAGGAAATATCAACAGATCCAAATGAGCAGATTATTCTGGTTGAATTACTGGAGGTGCTAACGATCTATTTAACAGACCCTCAACGACTATCTTGTTTGCAAAAAGATAAAAGCATTAGCCTGCGCGCCCTCTCCATGCTGAAAAGCATTTCAACCAATCAGCCGATAATGGTGATGGTTGAGCAGATTCAAAATAGTGAGGTTGACCTTCTGGTACAGCTTGCAGATTTAGCATCATTAATTGGTGATCATGCCGTCTTACTGATTATGCTAGGTGATATGAATAATCGTGATCCTGTGGAGATTATCTGGCAAAGCGCTATGATTGGAGCGCCGATGACAACGATTGATATTTAGTTATTTCTTTTTGTATGGTTTAAGATATTGCAGAAAGTTAGTCGCTTTTTCAGCGTGTTGATAGATTACCTTACCTAAAAGACAGCCAATGACAATAAACTTCCAATTAGAAACAGAATTCCAGCCAGCAGGTGATCAACCCACTGCGATTAAATCCCTAGTCGATGGTTTAAATGATGGATTAATGCATCAAACGCTTCTAGGCGTAACAGGCTCAGGAAAAACCTTCACCATTGCCAATATCATTGCGCAAACACAGCGTCCAACCATTATTATGGCGCATAATAAAACATTAGCCGCACAGCTTTATGGAGAGATGAAAGAATTTTTCCCTCATAATTCTGTTGAATATTTTGTCTCTTATTATGATTATTACCAGCCAGAGGCTTATGTGCCCGCCTCAGGGGTGTATATCGAAAAAGATGCATCCATTAATGAACATGTTGAGCAAATGCGCCTCTCTGCAACCAAGGCATTAATGGAAAGCCCAAATACCATTATTATCGCGACCGTTTCAGCTATTTATGGATTAGGTGATCCAAAATCTTATCTAAAAATGATGTTGCATTTGGATCGGGGCGAGGAAATTAATCAACGTGATATCCTGCGTCGTTTAACCGAACTGCAATATAAGCGTAATGATATCGAACTATCACGCGGAACGTACCGAGTGCGTGGTGAAGTGATTGATGTACACCCTGCTGACTCTGACCAAGAAGCGGTGCGTATTGAATTGTTTGATGATGAAGTGGAGCAGTTGAGTTATTTTGACCCACTCACAGGTGAAGTATTGCGTCGTGTGCCACGTCTTACCATTTATCCCAAAACCCATTATGTAACCCCACGCCAAACCATGCTAGATGCAGTAGAGCATATAAAAGCAGAGCTAAAAGAACATCTCGAACACCTCTATAAAAATAATCGTTTAGTTGAAGCGCAGCGGCTAAAAGAGCGCACACAATATGACATTGAAATGATTATGGAAGTAGGCTATTGCTCAGGCATAGAAAACTATTCACGCTATCTTTCAGGACGACCCGTAGGCGCGCCACCGCCTTGTTTATTGGATTATTTACCCGCCAACGCCTTAATGGTGATTGATGAATCCCACGCGACTGTGCCACAAATCGGCGCAATGTATAAAGGTGATTTCTCACGTAAAAGCAATTTGGTTGAATATGGTTTTCGACTGCCCTCCGCTTTAGATAATCGCCCACTACGTTTTGAGGAATTTGAAAAACTTACCCCTCAGACTATTCATGTCTCCGCAACACCTGGTAATTATGAAGC
>JAGLBQ010000023.1 GCA_023146675.1 Cocleimonas sp.
ACCTCCATAGAGTTTATCTGCACCTTTCCCCCCTTCTAGCCAGTCAGAGCCTCGACCACCACGCAAGGTATCATGACCTCTGCCACCTTCCAACCAGTCAGAGCCTTGACCACCATTCAAACGATCATTCCCTCCTCCTCCTCTTATCCAGTCATTTCCCTTTTTGCCATTGATAACATCATTGCCACGCGTTCCCCTAAGTACATCATCCCCATTTGTACCAACAATCACATTATTGGCTCTAGAGCTAGGAGAGCTTATGCCTATAGCCCCTTTTGCTCTACCAACACTTTTAAATAATTTTTTCACCAAATTATTTAAAATAGGGACTTCATTATTTTTCTTCTTATCATCTTCTTCACGCTGACTGCCACCGCCTTGGAAATTTTGAGATTCTCGCGTTATCACTCCAATCCGATTCGCAGGCGGGTTAATATTTCCAGTACGCTGCTCTGTTGCTCGGTCGTTAATGTTATTTACGCTAATTGTCGACATGATTGATTCCTTTCTTTTTGATGATTGATGAAAGCATTATGCTTTTAAATTTTATGTAGACGACAAATCCTTATGTCCTCCCTACTAAAGATATAGATGATGAACAGCCTTTTATTCCGCACAAAAGGTAAAGCCACAGAAAAATTTGATAAACGGTATTAACCCGCAACCCAGTACCTTTAACTAATTAATTACTCTTATGTAGAATCATTATTTGTTTTTCTCTAACGACATAGACTATGAAGAAAATGCTATCCATGACTCTCCTGATTTTTTTATTCACTGGCTTAATTTCTGTCTGTGTTGCTAAAGATAAACTTTTTTGTAGCAGCCAAATATTAGCCAATAGAACCGATGTAGGATTTACTTGGACGGTAGTTTCCCGATTCAGTGACATTCTAACTAATGCTGAAAATCGCTATGGAAAAAGAGATCCATCATGGACATTATTAGGGGTGGAGTTTACTAATCTTGATCAACCTCAAATCTGGTATCCTTTTATAAGCCAAAACAGAAAACATCTTATTATTCAGCTAACCAAAAGTGCGTCTAAAAATGAAAAGGAAGCTTTATTTCAACTATCCCATGAGGCTATTCATTTATTATCCCCCGCAGGTACCGAGGGCAGTAGTGTGTTTGAAGAAGGTTTAGCGACTTATTTTTCTATCCAAAATATGAAAACGTTAAATTATGATATTGATGAAAGCTATATTTTTGAAAAAAAGTACCGGCAAGCATACAATCTGATTGATCACCTCTATAAAAACTTTCCCAATACCGAAGATAGAATTAAAACGCTTCGTAGTCAGGTTGAGAAAATCAGAGATATAACACCTGAGCAATTCGCTTATGCTTTTACAGGACTTAATAAAAAAGATGCAACCCTACTTGCTAAAAAATACAGTGAATGGGATTTTAAGGGCTGAGGTTTAATCAATGTTAAGACTAGACAGTATGCTTTTAAGGTTGTACATCAGAGCTAACATTTCTACAGAAAATATCTATCAAGATTGAGGTATAAAATAGAAAGAGGCATAATCATCTATTTTTTAAACAACTAAAATCAATCATATGAAAATAACGTCCTTTATTACAATTCCATTTGCCTTGTCACTCGGTCTCTTTTTGCCTGCATGCTCAGATAATACATCCAAGTCTGAAGAAGCAGAGGCAAATATTATTTCAACCATTAAAACTGATAGCTTTGAAAAAATTGATGTAAAAAAGGGAGAAGGGGCGGAGGCAAAAGCAGGGCAAAAAGTTTCTGTACATTATACAGGTTGGCTTTATAAGCCAGATGCAGCGGATAAGCACGGTACAAAGTTTGATAGTTCACGAGACAGGGGGCAACCTTTTGTTTTTCCTTTAGGCGCGGGTAGAGTCATTAAGGGTTGGGATCAAGGGGTTGTTGGCATGAAAGTTGGCGGTCAACGTACCTTAATCATTCCCGCTAAAATGGGATATGGCGCAAGAGGTGCAGGAAGTAAGATTCCACCTAATGCTACCTTGATTTTTGATGTTGAGCTAATAGGGATAAAGTAATACTTAATCCATCTCCTTTAATGACCTCAAGGAGATGCCTGTAATTTTATGAATCATTGTATGCGCTAAGCCTTCTTTTAGCATTTTCTCCGCAATGGCTAATTGTGTTTGTGCTTCCCCTGCTTCAACACCTGATAAATAGCGTGCTTTTTTCATTTCTTCTTGGTTATATTCTTCTTTCATCCGTGCTAATTCCTGTGGGGAAATAGCACTCTTTTCGATTAAAGAGAAAACATCGTGAATCATTTGATTGTCATAGCGACTTTCATCCACTTCTTCATCAAGACTGTCATCAATCGCCTCTAACCATTGACGATAAGGTTGCGGGGTCTCTTTACTCACGTATTTAGGACAAAGGTAGAGAATTTTATGTGAAATTTCTCCCAATGCTTTTCCGTTACGGTCTTTAGGATCAAAATCAATGGTCGCCATATCAACTTTATGACGATCTCCAGAGGTTAAGAGGACAATAGTAAAAACGGTCAAATTAGGGCTATAGTTTTTTGAATTAGCGACTTGCTCTAATAAGGCAACGCAATGATAATGTAAAAATCGATCATAATGATCCGTAGAACGAACGTGTTGGATATCAACGATAATACGATTTTCTTTATCCTCAGCAAATAGATCAAAACGGCTGTCTACTTTGCCTACAATAGGATCAAAAGATTTCTCCGTTTCCACATGATCGATATTGAGTGTAATACCTAAAAAATCCTGTGCAAATGCGGTGAAGATTGCAGGTTGCGAGAAGGCTTTTTTAAAAATAACGCCATAGCGTAATGAAGCGACTTTTTTCATGATAGCTACCAAAAACAATAGTGAAGTACGTTCATATTATTCTTTTTTTTTCTTAAAACAATCAAAAAAAGCCATTGATATTAATTTTAACAAACAATGAAAGTCGAATATCAAAATCTCCATAAAAAAAAGCCTACCCCAAGGGGTAGGCTTTTTTTTCTATCACTACTATCTATAACAGCAATGACTCGTCAAGATTACTTAGCAGAGTGACCGCTTAGCTCTATCTTCACTTTGTCTTCTTCTTTGATGTCTGCGTAATAAGCACGAAGAATCTTTAGCACTTCAGGACGTGAGAACTTCTCAGAGACATCTTCGCCTTCTGATAATGCGTGACGTAGCTTCGTTCCAGAAAGTAGCATTCTATCTTTTGCATCATGCGCGCATGTTTTCATTGATGCCATGCCGTCGCACTTATCACACCAGAATGTCCAGTCAATTTTAAGAGGCAATGTCTCTAACGCATCCTGAGGAATTTCGTCGAAGATATCATGTGCATCAAATGGACCGTAGTAGTCGCTTACGCCTGCATGGTCACGTCCTACGATTTGATGTGAACAACCGTAGTTTTGACGGAATAGCGCGTGAATTAATGCTTCACGAGGCCCTGCATAACGCATATCAAGTGGGTAACCCGCTTGCACAACCGTATCTTTTACAAAATAGTTTTCGATCAAGGTGCCAATGGCATCAGAACGAACTTCAGCAGGAATATCTCCTGGCTTAAGCTTGCCTAAAAGTGAATGGATTAAAACACCATCGCCAATTTCTAATGCGATTTTAGCAAGATACTCATGCGAGCGGTGCATTGGATTACGTGTTTGGAAACAAGCAACCGTTGACCAGCCTTTCTTTTCAAAATAAGCACGCGTTTCTGCTGGTGTCATAAACTGATCACCATAAACTTCTTTGAAATCACCGATTGAGAGTACTTTAACAGTACCTGCAACGTTTATAGGACCTTGCGCCATGACCATTTGTACGCCAGGATGATCATCAGCAACCGTCTTATAAACCGTCTCACACTCATGTTCTTTATTGATCATATAGGTGGACTCAACGACCATCGTTCCCATGATCTCGCCACTTTCTTCACTCACTAGCGCAACATTTGTGCCTTCAGATAATGCATCTGCGGTCTCACCATCCGTTGATAGTGTGATAGGAATTGGCCAGAAAAGACCATTTTCCATTTTCATATCATCACAAACACTCTGCCAATCTGCCTTATTCATAAAGCCTTCAAGAGGAGTGAATCCACCGATGCCCATCATAATGAGATCGCCAGTTTCGCGTGAAGATAGTTTGATTTGAGGAAGATCAGCAGCGCGGGCTAATTCAGCAGTAAGAGCGTCACCTTCGAGTAGTAGAGGCTTTAGGTCGCCTCCGCCATGAGGTCGTACAAGATTTGACATAAGAGTAGTTCCTGACTTAATAAAGTATCGAGTATATATCTCAAAATTTACTTTGCTATAGCCATCAAGTAATAAGTGTTGATCCTAACAGCTCACCTGAATGCATACAGTAAGTTAAAATAACTATAATTTTAAGCATTCATACCGTATTACCTTTGTTGGGCTGGTGCAAGTTTTCAGACTCTTTCTATAATCCAATTTTCATATGGATAGATAAATATTATTTATCAAAAAGAAACACAGGCGCATCAAGAAAAGATAAAAGTAATGTTAAACTCAAGCCTTTCAAACCAAAAGATAGTTAACCATGCGTATCCCTCGTTTTTATATCGATTGCCCTTTGCAAATAGGTCTTGAACTGGAATTACCGAAAGATATTCATCGCCATGCAATTCAGGTATTACGTCTTAAAGTGAATGAGGCACTTATTTTCTTTAATGGCAAGGGAGGAGAGTATCTAGCAACACTGATAATGGCTGAAAAGCGCCGCTCAAATGTTAGAATTCTTTCTTATGATGCGATAAATCGAGAGTCACCGCTGGAAATAACGCTAGCACTTGCAATGATCAAAGCAGATAAAATGGACTTTGCAATCCAAAAAGCGGTTGAGATGGGTGTTAATATCATTCAGCCTCTTTATACAAAACGCAGTGTGATCAAGCTTAAAGCAAATCGTCTTGATAAAAAACAAATGCACTGGGATGGTGTGATTAAAGCCGCCTGTGAACAATCTGGACGTACTACTGTACCAAAGCTCCATGAACCTGTTGCGCTAGCCTCATGGTTGCACACATCATCTTCTGCATTCTGCTTAGCGATGTTACCAGGAGATTATCCAAAGATGACTTCATTAGATTTTCCTGAGAATAAGCAAATGGATTTGCTGGTTGGTCCTGAAGGAGGCTTTACAGATCAGGAAGTTGATTTATTATTGTCAAATAATATCAAAGGCATACAATTTGGTTCGCGCATATTACGAGCAGAAACAGCGGTTATTGCAGGGGTTGCTTTATGCCAGCAACAGTGGGGAGATTTGTAACGTCATAAATTTATTTATCGCATCATTAATATTTCTTCGGTTAAAAATACAAATATTCAGACTACACATAGAACTTTTAATTAAATCTACACTCAATAATAGCAGTACTGAGAAGTACTCGTCATGACTGACAATATTTAAAAATAAAATAGTCAGATGAAAATGGACTATTTGTTCTTTGGTGGGAATAAGCTAGTCTCTCTATGCCAGCAAAGTAATTACTTTGCTGGCATTTTATTTTTATCTAACGATAAACTTCTAACCGCTTTACAGATCCCATTGCAATGGGTGTTGTTGCTACGCCGCCAGATAAGTTCTTCTCAACGATAAGCTGACTACCGCGAACTTTACTTAGAATACCTTCTAACACCTTGCCATTCTTTTGTGAAAGACGTATTTTATATCCAATAGCACCGTTAACTCGTCTGATGCTAATAAGTTGAAATTTAGGCTCTATATAGCTCTTTTGATCTCTTATTTTCTTTTTTTCAAGTGCCGCTATTACCTGTGGGCTTAGTAAATCTTGATCAGTGAGTGTCGCCTCTTCTTTATACTCCTCTTTATCAGCATCTTCTAATGACTCCACTGGCCGCATTTCCTCAATCAAACCAATATCATCTGCTAGGCTTATAATGGTTTTGTCCAAAGGTTTACCAATAGAAATAATAACAATCACCGTCGCAATAACACCTATTGAAAAAGCAGTGATATTGGTAGTGATGGCGGCGAGCCAATTCATTTTATTAAGAAATCGGTAGATAATAGTAAATACAACGAGTGGCGTTAAATAAGTAAGTGCAACCAGTATGTGCTTATCAAATACAAATAAACTCAAGCTAATGACGATGCTAATAGAAAACATTATACCCAGTAGCCACGCAGCAAAAATCCAGACCATATCTGGTTTTTTAGCACTCATTAGACGTGCAAAGAAGCTGGTAATCCAAAGCGTTGAAGCAAATGCAACAAGTGAGAGGGGAAGTGTAAAAATTTCCATGAGAGATAACCTACTTATAATTTTTATTTAGATTAGCAAGTAGATAATAAAACAAACAAGATCTCAATAGAAAGCTGATCAGTGAGAAATGTCAGTGAGATTTTACCCCACCAACAATAGCGCAACTTAGTTTAAACTTTTGCTCACAATTTCAAATACATCCGCAGATAATCCTTTTTCTGCTTTAATACGCTCCAATGCTTCACGCATTAATGCTTCACGTGCCGTATTGTATTGATGCCCATTAATCAAGGTACGTACTAAACGGGCTGCAATTTGTGGATTTAAACTGTCTAGCTCCAATACACGATCAGTAATAAAGGTATACCCAGAACCATCTGCCTGATGAAAGTTAACAGGATTCATATTGGCAAATGCTCCAATCACCGCGCGTACTTTATTCGGGTTTTTAATATCAAATAACTCATGTTGCATCAGTGTTTTTACACTTTCTAGCGTATTTGGCAAACTAGAACACGCTTGCATCATAAACCACTTATCCATTACCTGCGTATTGTCCTTCCAGCGTGCCTCAAAGTCATCAATCGCTTGTTGGCGCTGTGGACAATCAATACCAAGTAGTATACTAAACGCGGCTAAATTATCGGTCATATTACTGGCATCACTAAATTGCTGATAACACAGCTCATGAATACTATCGTCTTTAATTGCGCCGAGATAGGCAAGGCAGATATTTTTAAGACGACGTTTGCCAATACTTTGTGCATCAATTTTATATTCGCTTTTATCCTCAAGTGTTCTATAGATCATTTCAAAGGATAAGCGCAATGCTTTAGCGATTGTGCTACGTAAAAATTCACGTACCGTATGGATTGCTTCAGGGTCTGCATGATCAACAGCTTCTGCTATATCTGCCTCTGACGGTAAAGATAGTGCCTCAGAGCGTAATGAATAATCCAGATCATTATTTTCTAGTAGTGCTTGATACGCATCAATAATCTGTGGCTCTACCCCTAATGCTTCTCCTTTGTCATGGGCTAACAACATCTGCATCATGACCATTTTTGCTAAACGCTGGCTTGCTTCCCAGCGATTAAAATCATCTGACTCATGTTGCATTAAGAAAATTAAATCAACAAGAGTGTAAGGATAAACAAGGCGTATAGGTGCAGAGAAGCCCCGCAATAATGAGGGCAGTGGTTTACTCTCAATATTGACAAACGTAAATTCTTGTTGTTTTTTGGTAAACTGTAATACCTGAGAGGTACCTGATACGCTACTTTCGCCTAATAACTGCAATACCATATCATTGCCATCTGTATTTAATAATCCCATTTCTATAGGAATCATAAACGGCTTTTTATTAGTAGATTCGGGCGTATCAGGACAGTTTTGTTTTAGTGACAATGTACACGTTTTTTCCTTAGCATTATACTGCATTGACGCGTCTACTACAGGCGTACCTGCTTGTTCATACCAGTGTTGCAATTGGCTTAAATCAAGCGTATTAGCATCGGCCATTGCTGCAAGAAAATCTTCTGTTGTTACGGCTTGACCATCATGGCGCTCAAAATACAAATCCATGCCTTTACGAAAACCAGCCTCTCCCAATAAACTATGATACAAACGCACCACCTCTGCGCCTTTTTCATAAATAGTCAGTGTGTAAAAATTATTAATTTCCATAAAGGAAGCAGGACGAATAGGATGTGCCATTGGCCCTGAATCTTCAGCAAATTGATGGGTGCGCAACATACGGACATCCTGAATGCGCTGCACTGAGCGTGAGTGTAAATCTGCACTAAACTCCTGATCTCTAAAAACTGTTAAGCCTTCTTTTAAGCTAAGTTGAAACCAATCTCGACAAGTAACACGATTGCCTGTCCAGTTATGAAAATACTCATGTCCAATCACCGATTCAATCGACATATAATCATGGTCAGTTGCCGTCTCAGGGCTGGCAAAGACAAGCTTGGAGTTAAAGACATTCAGGCCCTTATTTTCCATTGCCCCCATATTAAAATCATCGACCGCGACAATCATATAAATATCAAGATCATATTCCAGCCCAAAGCGCTCCTCATCCCATTGCATTGCACGCTTGAGTGAACCCATTGCATGATCACATTTATCAATATTATGTGTTTCAGTATAAATTTCTAGCTCAATATCACGCCCTGATAGGGTGGTAAAGGTATCACTAATATGCTCCAGATTACCCGCGACTAATGCGAATAAATAAGCAGGTTTAGCAAAGGGATCCTGCCATTTAGCAAAATGTTTACCATTATCTAAATCACCACTTTCTAACAAATTGCCATTCGATAACAGCACAGGATATTTTTCTTTATCCGCACGAATAAGCGTAGAGAAAAGACTCATGACATCAGGGCGATCTAGGTAATAGGTAATACGACGAAAACCCTGCGCCTCGCACTGTGTACAGAAATTCCCACTGGATTTATATAAACCATCCAATGCAGTATTTTTCTGTGGGTAAACGCGCGTAACAACTTCTAACGTAAAAACTTCAGGCGTATCATCGATAGTCAAGCTCTTATCATCTAACGTATAAGCCGACTCAGCTAATAATTTACCATCCAGTTTGATGCTTTCCAGCTCCAACTCTTCACCATCCAGCTGCAACAGTTTCTCAGCCTTTGATGCACTATTGTATTGATACCTCACAATGGAAGTGACAAGGCTAAACGCCTCATCAAGATCAAAAATAAGATCAATACTTTTTACTTGGTAAGTCGGTACGGTGTAGTCTTTTAGGTAAATGGTGTTAGCTTGGGAATTTGTCATAGATTTTTATTAGTTCATTTAAATAGAAAGGAAGTCGCAAACCAATGAATAATAAAGTATTCGTTGCATAGAACAAATGATATTTTTAAATATGTTAATTATTGTTTATTTTAAATTCTATAGGGAGTAATCATAATTTATGAGTGCCTATAGTCTTGTTCCCAAATCGGAATTTGGGAACGAGGAAAAGAGAGTTTATGATCTATCGAGACTTGACAATTAGCTCTCAAATAGAACTAATTTTTCAAGCAGGTAAGATGGGTGTGATTCAATCCGAGAGAAAATAGGTATCTCCTTTTCAGTACGCTCAAGACTGGGAAAACACCACTAAATGATCAATTTCTAAGGTGATTCCTAGTTGTTCTCCAATGCCATGATGATGGTGTGAGTGAACCAGTGATAAGAGCTTTGTGCCATCCTCAAGTTCTAATGTATACAAATAATTAGCGCCTTGAAAATTTCGAGCAATAATCTTTGCTTTGCGAGGGCTGTCGTCATTATGCAAAATATCATCAGGACGGACTAGAATCTTTACCTTGCAACCAATCTTGCAACCGTTAGGAACTTTACCTTCCAGTGGGGCAAGGCTAGTTTCAATGCGGTTTTCATCCACTACTAAGCCATCTATTAAAACGCCTTGCCCAATAAAGTCGGCGACAAAGGGGCTATTGGGTTGATGGTATAAACGATAGGCTGAATCCCATTGTTGTAGCTTGCCTGCTTTTATAACGGCAATATGGTCTGCCATCGCAAAGGCTTCTTGCTGGTCATGGGTGACTAAAATAGCGGTGATGTTTTCATGTTTGAGGATTTTTCTGACTTCTCTTGCTAGCTCTTCGCGTAGTTCTACATCCATGCTGGAAAAAGGCTCGTCTAATAAGAGCAGATTGGGTTTGGGGGCAAGGGCGCGTGCAAGGGCGATGCGCTGTTGTTGCCCGCCTGAGAGTTCATGAGGATAGCGGGTTTCAAAGTTTTCTAGTCCGATTAAGGCTAATAGTTCTTCTGTGCGTTGTTTTCGTTGTTCTCGGCTTAAATGACGGATGCCAAAGCCAATATTGTCTTTAATATTTAAGTGTGGAAACAAAGCAAAGTCTTGAAAGACCATACCAATATTGCGCTTTTCAGGGGCTAGTGTTTTTTCTTGGCTGGAGATAGTGTCATTATTAAGCTGAATCGTCCCTTGTTTGAGGGCTTCAAACCCTGCAATACTGCGTAATAGTGTCGTTTTTCCACAGCCACTAGGGCCTAATAAGGAGGCAATGTCGCCTTTTTTTAATGTCATCGAAAAATCATCGACAACGGTGTGATTGCCATAGGCAATGGCAATCTGCTGAAGCTTTAATAGGGGCATAGTGAAAACTCTTAGGATTGACCTGCGCGTGACTGAGAGATAGCTTTGCTTAAGAGAATAATTGGGATTAAACCCACTAGAACAATCATTAAAGCAGGTGCGCCTGCATCAGCAAGGCGCTCATCCGCTGCCATTTCATAGGCACGCACGGCTAAGGTATTAAAATTAAAGGGACGCAGAATGAGGGTGGCGGGTAATTCTTTTAACACATCCACAAAGACTAGCAAGAGTGCGGTTAATACCGTGCCTTTCATTAAAGGAAAGTGGATTTGGCGTAATACTTTAAACGGTGATAATCCTAAGGAACGCCCTGCATCATCCATTGAGGGTTTAATTTTAGCTAGTCCTGCATCAATGGCTTGAATTGAAACAGAAAGAAAACGCACGGTATAAGCAAAGATTAATGCCACTAATGTGCCTGATAGTAATAGCCCTGTGGAAAGCCCAAACTGTTCACGCATCCAACTATCGACACTGTTATCTAGCCATGCAAAGGGCATTAACACACCAACCGCAATGACGGTACCTGGAACGGCATAGCCCAACGAGGCAACGCGCACGCTGGCATCAATGAGGGGTGATTTAAACAGACGTTTGCTATAACTGAGCATGAGGGCAATGATAACTGCGACCAATGCGGCAATGGCAGCTAAGAATAAACTATTGCCAATTAGCATAAAAAAGGAACGATCAATATTGTCTTCAGCCGTGGTAAACGTCCATACTAATAATTGTGAGGCAGGGAGAATAAAGCCGAATAAAACGGGTAATAAACAGGCGGTAAATGCCAGTCCTGCACGCCAACCGTGTAGTTTAAAGCGTTTAATCAACGAATATTTATTGCTGGTATGATGAAATTTAGCGCGGCTACGTGACCAGCGTTCTAATAAGATCAATGCAAACACAAAGCTAAGTAACATCGCTGATAATTGTGCCGCTGTTCCGCTATCTCCCATTCCAAACCATGTGCGGAAAATACCTGTGGTAAAGGTGTTAACGCCAAAATATTGTACTGTACCAAAGTCAGCAAGGGTTTCCATTAAAGCCAGCGATAAACCTGTGACAATGGCAGGTCGGGCTAACGGTAATGCAACACGAAAAAAGCTGTTAAGTGGACTATTGCCTAAGGTTCGACTCACTTCTAATACGCATAATGACTGTTCTAAAAAAGCAGCGCGCGCCATCATATAAACATAAGGATAAAGCACTAATGAGAGCATTACGATAGCACCGCTCATCGAGCGAATCTCAGGAAACCAGTAGTCACCATAACGCCAGCCAAAGGCATCACGTAAGGCTGATTGAATCGGCCCTGCAAAATCAAATAATCCTGTGTAAGTGTAGGCAATAATATACGCAGGAATCGCTAAAGGCAGTAGTAATGTCCATGAAAATAAGCGACGCAAGGGAAAGTCACACATGCTGGTTAGCCAAGCGGTAATAATCCCCATGCTTAAAACGCCAACACTTACACCCAGCATTAAAATAAATGAATTACTGATGTATTCTGCAAGTAACGTATCGAGTAAATGTTGCCAGTTATCATTAGTTGCCTGAAAGACAAAACTACCAATAACAAGCACAGGCAGCGCCATTAGTAACGCGATGACAATCGCAAGCACACCCCAGCGGTTAAACGAAGGTAATGTAAACCGTGGGCTTTTAATGATCATTTTTCAACACGACACTCATAATATTTGTCGAATGACTAAGCGTTTTTTAGTGGAAAAAATCATTTAATCTCTCATTGGGGTAAAATTTGAGATAGTAATGCAAATAATAATAATTATCAAATGCATTTTTTATGTGCTAAGGGGGAGGATTGATTGAGATCGGATGAACAGGGGGAATTTACTCTCAAGCTCTGTTGTAACTTATTTTATCGTTTTTTCATGCAGGCGCTTACTCATCACCAAATCTAAAATAGGCTGTTCGCGTTTATTTGCACGTTTGCAATGATTAGGCTGAAATTTATCAGTCACCCAGATAACCATGCGCGCCCAACGGTGTTTGTCCTTAACCCGCCACGCGTGTGAGGATATGGATTCCCATGCATTGCCATTAAAAACGGATGCGTTGACGAAATGGTCTAATGCGCGCACACCTGCGCGTCCGCGTTGAGCATTAGAGAAAAAACCAACATAAACAATAATTAAATAACCTAATATAGCTAGCGGCACAATAGCGGTCATTAATAAAAAACCCGCGAGCCTTTCTTTCATCTGCAAAAAATAAACCCTCACAAAGAACTGAGTATTGAGGGCTAAGTAGTCGTATAAAGTGAATCCAACACGTGTTTGTTTTTCTATCTTATTCACAAATTACTAGATTGATTTAAATTGATTACTTAGCACTCTTAAAAAGTGTTGCTATTATACAACACTTTTTATATCAGCGCTTAATGATACGAATATTAATACCATTCTCAGAGCGTATAGTGAGTCGTCCAACAGGTTTTGGCTCAAACCCTGACACCGCTTCTATGCGATATTGTTGTAAGAGAGATGCAATGATTAGAATGGCTTCCTGCATGGCAAAGGAGGCACCAACGCATAAGCGTTGCCCCATACCAAAGGGTAAGTATTTGGATTTTAAGGGAGTATCATGCGGTTGTAAAAAGCGCTGAGGGTCAAATTCATGCGGCTTTTGCCAGTTGTCTTTATTACGATGAATTAACCAAGGCGAAACAATCACTGTTTTTCCCTTTGCTACGATTTTATCGCGCAAGGTGACTTCTTCTTTTGCTTCTCGTGCCATAAAGCCAACAGGTGGGTATAAGCGTAAGGTTTCACGAAAAATAGCGGTGATAAAGGTGAGTTTTTTAATATCTTCTTTTTTTATTTTTCGATCACCCACCGTTTCTTGAATTTCTTTAAATGCTTGTTGTTGGATTTCTGGGTATTCAGCAAGTAGGTAGAATGCCCATGATAAAGCACTGGCTGAGGTTTCATGCCCTGCCAGAAAGAGCATTGCGACTTGATCAACAATTTCTTTAAAGCTAAAACGCTCATTGGTTTCAGGATCAATGGTGTTGAGTAAGGTGGATAAAATATCCGTCCATTCTTTATCATCACCCTGAGAAATAGCATCATATCGTGGGCGTATTAAGCCCTCTAATGTATCCCGAATTTCTTGTGCGGCATCTTTGCGTTGGCGCTCTTTAAAGCCAAAAAGTGCCAGTGGAATATTGAATAAACGCAACATGGTGATGCGTAATGATTGATGCTGAAAGCGGGTAAAGGCCGCGGTGATTTTTTCTGCTGCATCAGGTTCTAGCTTGGTGGTCATGATCGTTCTGAAAATAATATCAGCAGTAACAAAGGTCATTTCCGCATCCATATCACGTATGTTATTTTGTTGATTTATTTTGCTAAAACGCATCAACATATCATCACAGGCTTGCTGCATTAAACTAAACACTTCGCTAACTCTTGCGCGTGCAAAGGCAGGATTCATTAAATCCCGTTGTTTGCGCCATTGGCAACCGTTACTGGTGAAGATACTTTCACCTAGGAGCGGTTCTAATAGCGTATGTAATAGATTGTTTTTAGGGTAATTTTCTACCTCATCTATCATTATTTTTTTAACCAATGGTAGCTCGCTGGCAATAACAATTTCGATGCCAGGTAGCTTGACGCGCCCTGTTTTCATCACATAGCTGCGCTCAAAAAGACCGCTTAACCATGAGTTTCTTTTCACAAAAAAGGTGAAAAATAGGGAGGCTTTATTTTTTAATGGTTCTGGACGAACGGGGCAAGGCATAATGATTTCCTTTTTCTATTTCTTATTGATTCGTTCTTTTAAAGAACATCTTCCCATTATCATGGCGTATAAATCATATTCACCAGAGTTGTCATGTGACATTAAATATAGAAAATGCATTTTATAAAAATTGCGCTTGATTTTCTGATAATGCGCATCGGTATAGAGTTTATAAAAACGGGCTGATAATAATAACGGACTATTCCTAAGCTGCTGCTCAGGGATGCTTATTTTCACAGGATCAACCAAGGGAAAACAGGCACCATCAGCGGGTGAAGTATAATCTATCCAGTAAAGATTCTCTGTTGATGATAAGTAGGCTAAATCATCCTTGATTGCCTGCGCTTTAGGCAATAGGCTGAGTAGTGGTATGCACTCACCTAAGGTAATCATGTTTAATTGTAGTTTAACTTGATGATTATCAATTTTAGCGGTCACTCGTGCGGCTATTGCTACCGCTAGCATAGTTCCTACACTATGACTGACTATAATAACCTCATCTTGTTGATTATTGTGCAATGTAGCAAATATTTTATCAGCAAAAAACTCAATTCGTTGGTCAATTGATTTTATCTCGCCTGAAGCCCAGCGTGCAGTGAAAGCATAGATGCGCAATAACCAAAATACATTAATACGATCACCTATAATTTTTGCACTATAAATGAAAACCGAGAAGAGTATCAAGCCAATGAGCCAACCTAGCCACGTGAGATTAAAAGCAGAAAAAATGGCAAGCGAGGCATAGCATAATAAAATCGCTAACAACCCTGATATCGCGATATAAACAGCAGGATACAACCCTGTGATTGCAGGTGTACGGGACACGTTAGCAACACGTTTTAAGGTACCTGTGGTGATATATATCCAAGAGACATAAATAAAATCAATAAAAATGCTCCAGAATGATTTAACCCAGTGTTGGCGGATAATGTCATCCCAGCATAAAAATTCATATTGAGTAGAGACATATTCTCCTTGATCCTGTGCCTCTATTTTCCATAGTTGTGAGTGTTTACTGTGTTTTTTTCTTGCACCTATATCGACTTTGATTTTATTGATGTTGGATTGTTTCATCGCCTCTTCTTTAAAGACGCGATGATAAAAGGAAGCACCGCGTGGATCAAAGCCTGATAGGTAAAATACATGGCGTTTTTGGATATTATTCATTTGTGTTTTGGTACGGCAATTAATTGATGAGACGGTATAAAAAATATTTGAGTAGAAAATGCTTTAAATTATATCTGATCTTTTTTAGTCATATATAAGGTATTGATTTTTATTATTTAGCAATAGGTTAAGCCCAAACAGTAAGCATGAGTAGATATATGTAGCGCGAAATATCTATTAACTATTAACACAAGTAACTTATTGATTATCAATCCTATTTTAAAACATATCCAGTTAAAATGATATCCTAAGCTCTGAATTACTGACTTTTCTGTAGTTTTAACCCTTGCTTGTAGAGTGCATTTTTACTGATGCCAGTGAGCTTGCCGGCTATTTTAGCGGCTTGTTTTAGCGGCAACTCATCAATTAAGGCAGCTAATACTTGTTCTACAGTGCTGTTCATTACATCACTCTCATTTTTTTTGATTTCAGCAGCGGCAAGCATAATCACAAACTCACCTTTCTGGTGCATTTTATCATCGATAAGCCATGGGTGCAGATCACCTAATGTGCCGTGGAAAAACTGTTCATAGAGTTTGGTCAACTCTCGTGCTAATACAACTTTTTTATCCGCTCCAAACACATCCAACATGGTGGCTACGCTATGTACAACACGATGACTGGATTCATAATAAATTTGTGTGTATTGGCTATCAATATTGGCTAGTAGCGCTTGTTTTCTTCCCGCTTCTTTGGCGGGTAAAAATCCTTCAAAAGAGAATTTATTTGTGGCTAATCCCGCTGCGGATAAGGCGGTGATAATTGCACTTGCACCTGGAATGGGAACTATCTGGAAGTCCATTTCACGTAATGCTTTTACCAGATGATAACCAGGATCACTGATTAAAGGAGTTCCAGCATCACTGACGAGGGCAATATTTTCACCTTCTCTTAACCAATACGCAACGCTATCAATCTTTTGTGTTTCATTATGATCATGCAGGGCAACCAATGTTTTCTTAATGCCTAAATGATTTAATAATTTACGTGTATTGCGAGTATCTTCGGCGCAGATTCTATCAACAAAGGATAGTGTTTCTACTGCACGCTGGGTTATATCTGCCAAATTGCCAATAGGGGTTGCAACGATATAGAGCGTACCTTGTTGATCTGGCGTGTGATTAGACATAAGTTTCTCATATTTGAATAAAATGGTTAAACAATGTTATATTTAGCGGTTAGTCGCTTTTTTCTAGCTTAGTTTTGATAGTGAATTAATAGAGTAAAGTTGACACTAAGCGTTGATAAAAACTAAATGATATTAAAATTAAAAAATTAATCATATCTTCGTTAAATCTAAAATGCAGGGCTGGATGCGCTATCGCTTGTCCATCCTACGAACTCATCATTGATGAAGGTTTCGATATAAATTCAGGGGATACTGTAATTAAACGTCAATACAGCAATAAAAAACGACCAGTTAATGGGGCAAAACAAAAATGAAACTCTCTTTCGGCACATCTTTCGCTATTTTAGCCATCGCATTAAGCGCTTGTGATAGAATTCCACCCGTCGGATTACCTAACACTCTTCCTAGACCGATGCCTCAGCCACCTGCTCCACGTATGGATAATAACAGACTTCCAACGGGAGAGGAGGTGCAACGAGCAAATGCATTGTTACAGCGTGGACAGCGACGTGATGCAGCTAAGGCATATTTTAATGCAGCGCAAAAGTATCGTTCTCCTGATAAAGAACGCCTGATTTTACAAGCAGCAGAATTGGCTGCGCTGACATCAGATCGTGATCTTGCTCAGGTTTATCTGTCAGCACTAGGGCAACGACTTAATACGTCTAACTTGGCACGCTATCGTTATATTCAAGGGCAATTGGCGATTTCCGATGCATCATATACAGAAGCGCTTCGCTTACTCCCTAAAAATGTTAAAGGTCTCCCTAATGGTTTGCAACAAAAAATTCTTAATGCACGATTGCGTGCGGCGCAGTCTAGTGGTGATCGGTTGCTATTGGCAAATGAACTAGTAATTCAGGAGTCAAAATTCAAGCAAAAACATCAGGTTACATTGAATCGTGAAAGAATTTGGAGCCAGCTTAATCTATTATCAGAAGCTAAGTTAAGTGAAGCCAGAGGACGCTCACCACATCCTATTATGCGAGGCTGGCTAGATCTTAATTATCTTAAACGTGTTTCCTCTAATGATTCGCAGCAACTTAATCGCAATATTAAGCGTTGGCAACGCAACTTCCCGCGCCATCCTGCTATGGGGCGTGCTAGTAAGATGATTCGCCATGCGACAGCAACTCCTTATCGTGTCAATAAGCCTGCTCCTTCAAAGCCAGTACCGAAACCTGTGAAGCCTGTGCAATCGGTAGTAAAACCTAAGCCAGTAATGGGAAGAGCAACCCCACCCTTACCAACCTCAGTTAAACAGGTTGTCGTCATCCTGCCACTCACAGGAGCGCTCGGTAGTGTTGGAAAATCTTTATTAAGCGGAATTAAAAAGGCACAGCGAGATCATGCGCCTGAAGTAAAAATCAAGGTGTATGATTCAAATAGTGGCAATATTACCGCACTTTACAGCAAGGCAGTTAGCAGTGGTCATGTGGATTTTGTTATTGGTCCTTTTAGCAAAGTTAAAATTGCCCAACTTAGCCGTGTACCCAATTTGCCTGTGAATACTCTAGGTTTAAACTATATGGGTAATATTAAAGCGCCCACAGGTTTATATCAATTTGGATTATTGCCAGAAGATGAGACCGTTCAAGTTGCACAACGTTTGCTGTCACAAGGGCATAAGAAAATTGCCATTGTAGTACCTGATTCCATGTGGGGACGACGTATCCGTGATAGCTTTAGTAGTGCCTATACAGGTGGGGGTGGTAGAGCAGTGATTACCATAAATTACACCAATAATAATGCAGCTTATACTGATATCAGCAAAGCATTAGCAAAAAGAGTAGGTAATATTGATGCCATTTTCCTTGCCGCCTCTCCCTCTCAGGCGAAAGCAATTAAACCGCTATTACATAATAGTGTGCTTAAATCAGTGCCCGTGTATGCCACCTCGCATATTTTTTCAGGATTGATTAATCAATATAAAAACGTAGGGTTAGAAGGCATTATTTACACCGAAATTCCGTGGATTATTGAGGTCAACAAGAAAGGCTTGCCGCAAAATTCTAAATACCCGCGCTTACGAGCATTAGGAATGGATGCTTTAATGGTTGCTAAAGGCATGCCTAACATTAAAGGCGGTTCTGCGCTGAATGGCAGAACAGGAAGGATTCAAGTGAAGAGTGATGGTACATTGCACCGCGAATTGAAGTGGGCTAAATTTAATGGTGGCTTACCCATTTTGCTGCCGTAAAAAAGTACCTTTTTTCAAGTACTCCAAGGGTGCTAAGACATTCTATTCTCTCTCTTGGCGTACTTTGTGTCTTTGTGTGATAAATAGGCTATTAATATCAATACTCAAAAACAGGCTTTAGATAGCAAAAAGAAAGGATCTGATACTGAGCAGCTTGCCTGCGATTATTTACAGTCAAAAGGTCTACAATTACTTCAGCGTAATTTTTTCAGCCGCTATGGTGAAATTGATTTAATCATGCGTGATGACGATACTGTCGTATTTGTTGAAGTACGTTATCGAAAAAATAGCCATTACGGTGGTGCTGCAGCCAGTGTTACGCCAGCCAAGCAACAGCGTATTATTAAAACAGCACTGACTTATCAGCAACAAAATACGCCGCAGGATGCAATGCGTTTTGATGTTATTGCTGTTGAAGGGAAAGCGTTTAAAATGGAATGGATTCAAAATGCATTTTCAGGGTTTTAATATTCTATTTTGTTATACCTCTATCAATTATTTTAATTAATAATAAAAAACACAAAGTTATCAAGCTACTGTCTATATAACTCTTCCAGAATATTAAGCAAACATTCAGCATATCCCGAAATAGAGATTGCCCAATCCATCGTTCTCAGACAAAATGCTATCCTCAATTTTTCTCAACATTACATATTATGACGTTGATCATTTAAATAACATGTTGATACTATAGATAATTAAATTACCTCTACCAAAAGCGTAGTACTTATAATTTTATGTCATATTTCCGACTTATCATTTGCCACCCTACGAAGAACTGATATTTATGCGGGCTGCTTTAACTCTCAGTTACTAAATATAATGAAAGGCAATCATAATTTTGCAGGAATAATTATCACCAATCACACTCAAATATCTAAAAACTCTTTAAGGAGATTTATAAATGTCAGATCGTAGCCAATTGGCAAACGCTATTCGCGCATTAACAATGGACGCTGTTCAAATTCCTAATTCAGGTCATCCTGGAGCACCTATGGGAATGGCTGATATTGCCGAAGTTCTTTATAACGATTTTATGAAGCACAACCCAACGAATCCTGATTGGGCTGATCGTGACCGCTTTATTATGTCGAATGGGCATGGCTCTATGCTGCCTTACTCTGTATTGCACTTGACTGGCTATGATTTATCAATTGATGACCTTAAAAGTTTCCGTAAACTACATTCTAAAACACCAGGTCATCCTGAGTATGGTTATGCGCCTGGAATCGAAACAACGACTGGTCCTCTAGGACAAGGTATTACAAACGCAGTTGGTTTTGCTCTTGCTGAAAAAGTAATGGCAGCTCAGTTCAACGAAGATGGACATGACATCGTAGACCACAATACTTATGTATTTTTAGGTGATGGTTGTTTGATGGAAGGCATCTCTCAAGAAGCTATTTCACTTGCAGGTTCTTTCGGTCTTAGCAAACTAATTTGTTTCTACGATGACAATAATATCTCTATCGACGGAAACGTTGATGGTTGGTTTGCTGATGATACGCCAATGCGTTTTGAAGCATCTAATTGGGATGTTCAGTCTATCGACGGACATGATGCGGATGCAATCAAAGCAGCGACTGAAAAAGCAAAAGCTTCTGATAAGCCTTCACTCATTTGTTGTAAGACAATTATTGGTAAAGGTATCGGAACAGCGGGCGACAAGAAAGAAGGCGGACACAATATCCACGGTGAAGCACTTGGCGAAACTGCACTTGCTGATGCACGTAAAAACATGGGTTGGGATCATGCTCCATTCGATATTCCTGCTGATGTTTATGCAGGTTGGGATGCTAAAGAAGCAGGTCAAACAGCAGAAGCAGCATGGGACGTAAAATTTGCAGCGTATACTGAAGCTTTCCCAGCAAAAGCAGCAGAATTCACCCGTCGTATGGCAGGTGATTTACCAGAAGATTTCGAAGCGAATGCACAGAAAGTTATTGCAGCAACCAATGAAGCGGCAGAGTCTCCCGCAACACGTGTTGCCTCTAAAGGCGCTCTAAACGGTTTTGCTCCGCTAATTCCTGAGTTCTTAGGCGGTTCAGCTGACCTTTCTCCATCAAACAATACCTTCAATGATAAGTCAGTGCGTATCAATGACGATCATGGTTCTAAGGCGATGGATTTTGCAGGCAACTATATCTCTTACGGTGTGCGTGAGTTTGGTATGTCAGCGATTATGAACGGCGTAACATTGCACGGCGGTTTGATGCCTTACGGCGCAACCTTCCTCATGTTCTCTGAGTACGCACGTAACTCGTTACGTATGGCTGCGTTAATGAAGATTCGTACTATCTTCGTTTACACCCATGACTCTATTGGTCTTGGCGAAGATGGTCCAACACATCAGTGTGTTGAGCAAATTCCAACATTGCGTATGATTCCTAATATGGCAGTGTGGAGACCTTGTGACACCATTGAAACGGTTGTGGCATGGAAAGATGCTATCCAGAATGATAAGCGTCCTTCAACCTTGATCTTCTCTCGTCAAAACCTACCTTTCCAAACACGTGATGAAGCGACTATCGCGAATGTAGCTAAAGGTGGTTACATCCTTAAAGACACAGACGGAACACCAGATGTAATCGTTATTGCAACGGGTTCTGAAGTACATCTTGCAATGGAAGCGGCTGAAGCTTCTGATAAGAAAGTACGTGTTGTTTCTATGCCTTCTGTTGAAGTCTATGAAATGCAAGACGATGCTTATAAAGAATCTGTACTACCTGCTGCTGTTACAGCGCGCGTTGCGGTTGAAGCTGCGATTATGGATGGCTGGTGGAAGTATGTTGGCATGAATGGCAAAGTGATTGGAATGACTACCTTCGGCGAGTCTGCTCCAGCACCAGAGCTATTTGAGTACTTTGGTATTACTACGGCTAAAGTAACAGAAGCGATTAACGAAGTAGCTTAATTTTCACAGTGACTAGATTGATCATGTAAAAAGTGGGGGTGTGTGCTTTCATATACTCCTCTACTTCTTACTTGTAATGACTTACAAATTTTTATTTTTTATAACGTTTAAGGAGTTTCCCCATGACAACAAAAGTTGGAATTAACGGTTTTGGCCGTATCGGACGTATGGTTTTCCGTGCAATTAAGAAAGATTTCCCATCACTAGAAGTAGTTGGAATCAACGACCTACTAGAAAATGATTATTTAGCATACATGCTTAAGTATGATACAGCTCATGGTCGTTTTGACGGCGTAGTAAACGACGTAGATGAAACTTCTTTCACAGTAGACGGCAACAAAATCCGTATTACTGCTGAGCGTAACCCTGCTGATCTTAAGTGGGACGAAGTGGGTGCTGAGATCGTTATCGATTGTACTGGTTTCTTCCTAGATCAAGATAGCTGTCAGGCTCACATTGATGCTGGTGCAAAGAAAGTTGTTCAATCAGCGCCTTGTAAAGATGGTGGTCCAATGTTCGTTTATGGCGT
The DNA here is from genome assembly GCA_023146675.1 of Cocleimonas sp. Taxonomy (GTDB): domain Bacteria; phylum Pseudomonadota; class Gammaproteobacteria; order Thiotrichales; family Thiotrichaceae; genus JAGLBW01. Next base: position 22,111 of record JAGLBQ010000023.1, read on the forward strand.
AAACCATAACGAATATGACGGTGAAGCAATTGTTTCAGCGGCATCTTGTACGACTAACTGTTTAGCGCCTATTGCTAAAGTTATCAATGATAACTGGGGTCTTAAGCGTGGTCTTATGACGACAGTTCATGCATCAACGGCGACACAGAAGACGGTTGACGGTCCTTCAATGAAAGACTGGCGCGGTGGACGTTCTGTATTTGAGAACATCATCCCATCATCAACGGGTGCTGCAAAAGCAGTCGGTGTTGTACTTCCTGAGCTTAACGGCAAACTAACAGGAATGGCTTTCCGCATTCCTTCAGTTGACGTTTCTGTTGTTGACCTTACTTGTGAACTCGACAAGCCAGCAACTTATGAAGAAATTTGTGCTGCTATCAAGTCTGCTTCAGAAGGCGAGATGAAAGGTACGCTTCAGTACACAGATGAGAAAGTTGTTTCTTCTGACTTCCGTGGCATCAGCGCATCGTCAATCTTTGACGCTGGCGCAGGTATTGCACTAGATGACACTTTTGTGAAAGTGGTTTCTTGGTATGATAACGAGTATGGCTATACTTGTAATATGCTTCGTTTAACTGAGCACGTTGCTGCTAGTTAATCATCGTTTGGTAATATGGTCTCGTTCCCAAGTAGGAATTTGGGAACGAGACTAATTATTACGACGTTGTTGAGTTAGATTTTTTGAGTCTAAAAAATCCAACTCAATTTACGATTTATATCTTAATTAGAACCATTGGATAAGCACTAACAACATGAGTTTTTATCCAATCGCTTTATCTTCATAACTTTTTAAGGGGAATCCTATGTCAATCATTAATATGGCTGATCTTGATCTATCAGGCAAACGTGTTCTAATTCGTCAGGATCTTAATGTTCCAATCAAAGACGGCAAAGTAACATCCGACAAACGTATTCGTGCCTCACTGCCTTCCATTGAAATCTTGGTTAAAGCAGGTGCTCAAGTGATGATTATGTCTCACTTAGGTCGCCCTACTGAAGGTTCTCCTGAAGATCAATTCTCACTAGCGCCTGTTGCTGCTCACATGAGTGGTTTACTAGGAACTGACGTTAAACTTATTAGTGATTACCTTGATAATTCACCTGAGCTAAACGATGGTGATGTGGTTTTATTAGAAAATGTACGTTTCAATAAAGGCGAAAAAGCCAATGATGAAGCGTTATCAAAGCAATATGCTGCACTTTGTGATGTTTATGTTATGGATGCATT
>JAGLBQ010000230.1 GCA_023146675.1 Cocleimonas sp.
GTGCTCATTACCACACTCACCAAGCGTATGGCTGAAGACCTCACCGATTACCTAATGGATCATGATATACGCTGCCGTTATCTGCACTCTGATATTGACACGGTAGAGCGTGTAGAAATCATCCGTGATTTAAGGCTAGGAGAATTTGATGCACTCATCGGAATCAACCTGTTACGAGAAGGTTTGGATATGCCAGAAGTCTCATTAGTCGCCATTCTTGATGCCGATAAAGAAGGATTTCTCCGCTCCGAACGATCACTGATTCAAACCATTGGGCGTGCAGCAAGAAATGCCAAGGGAAAAGCCATCCTATATGCAGATAAAATAACCAAATCCATGCAAGCGGCACTGGATGAAACCGAACGACGCCGCGCCAAGCAAAAGATACATAATGCAAAACACAATATCACCCCAACCACCATCAATAAAAAAGTAGCGGATATTATGGAAGGGGCTTATGGTAGCTCACTAAAAGGTAATCGACGTAAAATAGCCAAGATTGCGGAGTCTAAGACAGGTTATAGAAGTAATATGACCCCAGCGGACGCAGTAAAAGAAATGAATAAACTTGAAAAGAAAATGTTGCAATATGCCAAGGATTTAGAGTTTGAAGCAGCCGCGCAGATTAGGGATCAAATTACGGAGTTGCGAGAAGCTGCGTTTTTGGGTTAATTATCTCGCCGTAGCATCCATTTTTAGCAATAAGAAAACCAGGGTATTTGAAAGTACATGCATCTGAGTGAATGCAAGTTCTCGCTCTTTATGATTACCCTCTTTATGTGCCGTTATAGCATTAACACTTTCTCTGTGAAATGCTTTGTGTGGCTCAAACAACTTGTTAAATAGTGTTGCCATTTCATCACTAATAGCAGTCACTTGATCTCTACCGTCACCATATAACCAATTACCCAGCTTGCACAAGTGATGATCTGTTCCACAAAAATCATTTTTATCTTTCAGTGTCGCTTTAATTTTCGTAAGATATTGAATGTGCTCATTTAAATGTGTAAGAAAAAATGTTGTAGAATCCATAATTTTCCCCTATTAGGTTACCTCTACTACATATAATATATATATATTTGCTATGCAAGATAAAAAAGGCTAAAAATTAGCCGCCACAGGCAGATATGCTATTGGAAATTTAAACCTCAGTTATTAGATGCACTTCATTTTTATTGTACTAACTGTTATCAGAAGTGACTAGCTAACAGATGCCATCAACTCTTCTTTATCCATATCAGAAAAATTCTGTTGTCTTGCATTTTTGAGTTGAGCACCTAAATCTATAGCAATGCCTTGCGCATGACTAATAAAAAGCTCCATCGCGGCGTGATCATTGGTAGCAGAGGGTAATTGCATAATAATGGAGAGACCAGGAGTAACATAGTTGGTTAGCTGATTTGGTACCAGCGTCCAAGGCGTTACACCATTAGCAATGCGAAAAATACTCACATCTTTTTCTTGATCCGTATTCATTAAATAATGATAAATATCCATCTCACCAAATTGTAAATTATGCTTCTTCAGCACCGAAGGAATCATATTACCATCAATACCCGTATCATCTACTGCAGCAATAAACAAGACAATTTGTCGCTCTTCAACAAACTCCTCTTCCACCTCTTTAGGTTCAGCAATAGGAGGGGGGGTAGAGCCATCAGCCGCAGAAAAATCACCTAAAACAGAGCTCATCAAACGCCCTTGATCATTGTGTATTTTAGGAATAATAATGACCTTGTTCTTCGGTTGTTTTTGTTGCGAGAGCTTGCTAATAACATACAATGCAAGAATAGCAATAATGCCTGCTAAGGTAATGAGTATGCTGACTATATTCATCCTAAACTGATCCCATTCGATTTATTGATAGATAGAAGGAAACTGTACTATATATGTGATCGTAAACATAGGTCTGTTGAGAATCAACCTACTCTTTTATAGAGCAGGTGTCCAAGTTTAGGGGCTATTAGATGTATAACATTATAGTTTTATAGAAAGTAGCCATTGAAGATTATCAACAGCGGATGATAAAAATCAGATTAATTAATATAAAACTGACTAACTTCATACTAGATTAAAAAATAATATCTATCGATAACAAACAATAGACGACATAAGATGATTTTTTTATCATGATTAATCATGATAAAACCAGTACCCTTTTCTAGATATATGATATATGAAGGGTTACATATATTATATACAATTTAACAATTATATTTTACTAGCTGTTTCTTCCAATTTCTAGAATCTTATATATTACGGGTTACAGGAGTTACAGAAGTAATGGGAGCTAGTTTTTATGCGCAAATAATTTCCCTAGAGGTGGTTTTTTTATTTTTTTAGATTATGTATTTTTAGGCATTTAATAGGCGCGAACTCATAGAGAAAATATCATGACTTACAAAATAGTTGATCAACTTACTCGATATATTATATTTCTTATTATTTCTTCGATTATGCTAGCTTGTGGGGGAGGCAGTAATAATTCCGTAAAAAATGAACAAAAAAAAGAAGTGACATTTTCTTTTAATACTTTGAATACTAAGGAAGTACTTGGCTCTTTTAAGACAAATGGATCAGCTTCAGCTAGTGTTCTTTCTAGTGATAGCAAGAAAGCTTTTGTAATTGGCGACAAAGGACTACAGATCGTTGATATTAGCGATCCAAGCTCTCCAGCTCTGCTTGGTGCTTATAATATTGCTAAGCATGATAAGACGACTACTAATATTGCTTACGATATTGTTTTATCAAATGATGAAAGCAAAGCATTTGTAACTACGGTGGCTAATATTTATGACCCTATTACTACCAAGCTAGGAAAATTACAAATAATTGACATTAGTAACCCAAGTTCACCCATACTTCTTGGTAATTATTCTGATAGCGATATGAGAAGTTTTAAATTTTCCAATGATAAAAGAAAAATCTTTATAACTAGTTCTTCAGGATTAAAAATAGTCGATATAAGCAACCCAAGCACCCCACTATTACTTGCCACCTATAAGATA
>JAGLBQ010000231.1 GCA_023146675.1 Cocleimonas sp.
CCTTCAAATGCATCTCCACCCTTTCCGCTAACAATGAATTAAACGGAGCAGCGATTAAATTGGCAATAAGAGTAAAGACATAGTAAATAGCAATCAAAATCACCACCGCAAACAGGGGGTAAAGTAGGTACTCAACCCATGACAGCCAGCTTGGTAGCCAGCCTAATAGGCGTGCCATTATTCCATCAAACTGCGCTTTCGCCATCCAAATTGCAAATGAAAAGACCCCTATATTCACCAGTAATGGTATCACCACAAAAGGGCGAATACCTTTTTTTGAAATAAGAGACAACCCCTGAAATAAATAACCTATTCCCGCCAAGACATTTTTAAACATTTTATCTATTCCTTGTTGTTATTTTGTAACACCCTGTAAAGCAAGCAGTGCCGCACCATACGCTGCTTCTGTGTTATTTGGGGTAATCAGCGCAACATTAAGTTTATTTTTGCGTATTTGTGTCCACGCTTTATTTTTACTCCCACCACCCACACTATAAACAGCACTTAGCTCTGGTGCTCCTAACTCAGCCAAGCACTGATAAGCTTGCGACTCTATCTCAGCAATTCCCTCAAGCATAGCCTGAAAATAAACCACATCACTATCAGGTCGTGGTTTTAGTCTTGCTTTTTTATGAGGATCAGCAAAAGGAAAACGCTCACCTTGTTTCGATAATGGATAATAGTCCAACCCCGTGAGTGTTTCAGGATTCAATAAAGGCGTCATCTGACTAAGCTGTTGCGGTGTAAAATATTTTAACAATACCGCACCACCACTATTAGACGCACCACCAATTAACCAGTTATCTCCTAAGCGATGACTATAAATACCCTGTTCAGGCGCAAACAATGGCGTATTTGAAATAAATTTAATTACCAGCGTACTCCCTAACGATGTCACTGCCTCCCCAACTTTACGCGCGCCTGTCGCAATAAAAGCCGCGATACTATCCGTTGTCCCTGTCACAATACAAAGATCTGAAGGCAGATTAAACAATTCAGCGACCTGCTTATCAATGGTAGCAATTTTCCTGCCTGGAGGATGCACGCTAGGCAATAACGACAGAGGGATAGACAAATCCTCAAACCAGTCAGGCCATTGCTTTTTAATAACGTCATAACCCAACTTTAAACAATTATTTTCATCACTATGCCCAAACTTTCCTGAAAGCTTCCCCATAACCCAATCTGCTTGATGCAGTACATTCGTATGATTTTTATTGGGTGTATTTTTCAGTAGCCACATAAAACGGGCTAACGTACTACTTGAACCTTGCGCACCACTTTCTAAGGGCGCAATAGAGGCTATTTTAGCAACCTCATCACTGGCACGCACATCGTTATACAGTAAAGTAATAGAACTTGGCTCACCCTTTTTATCGGTGAGCAATAAGGTTCCTGAGGTGCCATCAATAGCAATGCTTTGCAAGGACTCCTTAAAGTCTTGCGGACAGGCTATTAATAAATGAGACAATGCACCCCACCAAATCGCGGGAGATTGCTTGTCTGGATCTCGATAATGTACTTGCTGACTATAAACTTGGATCTTATTCGCATCTATTAGAACCAAACGACAGCCTGATGTACCAAAATCTACGCCTGCATACAATAGATTTTTACTCATCCTTCATTCCCCCGTTGATAGTTTTTTGCTTGGTGAAGGTGTCCATTGTTAAAAAGATCATTTACCCGCTAATCTTCGGCTCGATTAAATACCCGCGTATTAATCTCCACACAGTCACTAATCGTCGTATGAATCGTACATTTATGCGAGGCACGTTGCACCGACTTCAAGCGTTTCTCAGGCAACTCAGGCCAATAAATATCCATATTAATCACCTTGAACTTGGTAGGATCACTCGAAAACTCCCATGTCATTTTAGTGACAATATTTTCAATTTCCACATCCATACGTAATGCATAATGATCCAATACCGCAAAGGTGCAACGCCCTAACGAAGTCACAAACATCGCCAATGCACTTAAGCGCATCATTTTATTTTCTAAAACAATCTCTAGATCATCCAAATCAAAACGTGATAAACGTATTTCTGTTTGCCCTATTACTTGCACTATCATTAACCTAACCCTCTAAATCTTTAACCGCTTGTAAAACATCATCTGTATGACCTTTTACCCGTAAATTCAACCATTCTTTACGCAACACACCTTGTTTATCAATCAAAAACGTACTGCGCACGATTCCCATATACTCCTTGCCAAATGTCTTTTTTAATTGCCATACACCAAATAGCTTGCAGACTTCGCCATCTTCATCAGACAGTAATTCAAAAGGGAACGCTTGTTTAGCCTTGAAATTTTCATGACGTTTCATCGAATCGCGTGATACACCAATTATCTCCGTATCAAATGCTTGGAACTCATCATATAAATCACGGAAGTTTTGCCCCTCTGTAGTACAGCCAGGCGTGCTGTCTTTGGGATAAAAATAGACGACTAAGTTTGACGTTCCTTCGTAGTCAGAAAGGTTAAACGTTGTATTAGACGTTCCTAAAACAGAGAAACTAACAATTTTTTGATTAATTTTCATTTTGCTCATCAAGTAAAAATACTTTTAATTATCAAATCAAGGGCTATAATCAGTAAAGAATACCCCTAAAGAAAGAGAATATCATGAAGTTATTTAGCAAATTACCACTCACTATCCTAATAGCACTAGGAATAAATGCCTGTGGAGGCGGTAGTAACAGTAACTCATTGACTCCATCACTAACAGGAACAGCACAAAAAGGTAGCTACCTGATAGACTCCAGTGTTTCATTTTCTCAGCTTTCAGCACAAGGAGCAATTACATCAAAAAGCGCAAAAACCACCATAACAAATAATTTAGGTAAATTTGCAACGGACCTTTCTTGGAATGATTGGACAAAAATAACTGTTTCAGGTCTATATTTTAATGAATTTACAGGAACAAACAGTAAGACAGCACTAACCTTAAAGAGCATAACGGACGTTGGCACTTCATCAGGTGATATCAATATTAACCTGTTTACCCATCTCATTGCCGCCCGCATACAGAAACTCACTAATACAGGCAAATCGTTATCAGCATCAAAACAACAAGCCCTAAAAGAACTAAAAATACTGCTTGATTTTGATACGAAAAAGATTGAAAAACTAAACATTGGCGAAAATAATAAAAGAGGCAATGCCGTATTACTACTCTTCTCTGCTGGCTTTTTATCATCAACACCCGATGACAACAAACGTTCAGCCCGTTTATTAAACCTAGCAGATGACTTTGCCGATAATGGCTTGCTGGATGGAAAAGCAAAAACACTCTTTAAAGCCATCGCAACCTATGCAGGCAAACCCAATGTGTTTGCTTTATTAACACCAAACTTAAAGAAGAAAGGTTATAAAAACCCACCAAGCGCTAAAACCTTAGGCAAGCTACCAACATGGTTAATACTAGATAAAAGTAAAAATAGACTACCGATAGCCGATGCGGGTAAAGACCAAACCATCATACAAGGTGAACATATTGTCCTGCAAGGGAAAGGGACAGACTCTGATGGTAGTATCAAAGCCTATCAATGGACACAAGACAATAAGGTGCTAAGTAAAACCTCTACCCTGAAGCGCAACAACCTACCCGTAGGGAAATACACCTATACTCTAGGCGTTACTGATAATCAAGGAGCCAAAGGTGTTAATAGCGTAACCATCCATGTCAAAACAAAGACCACCAATAAAAAACCGATAGCTAATGCAGGAACCAATAAAACCATTACTGTAGGTGATAATCTCACCCTACAAGGCAAAGGCTCTGACTATGATGGCAGCATTACCTCGTATCAATGGAAGCTAGGTAGCAAAGTCGTTAGTAATTCTGCAACACTTTCGCTTAATAATCTATCCATAGGTAATTACACCTACACCCTCATCGTTACTGATAATAAAGGAGCGAAAGGTACGGATAGCGTAACTATCCATGTTAATAAAAAAACCATCACCAATAAAAAACCGACTGCTAATGCAGGAACTAATAAAACCATTACCGTAGGTGATAATATCACTCTACAAGGCAAAGGATCTGACTCTGATGGCAGCATCACCTCGTATCAATGGAAACTAGGCAGCAAGGTCGTTAGTAATTCTGCAACACTTTCGCTTAATAATCTATCCGTGGGTAATTACACCTACACCCTCATCGTTAGCGATAACAAAGGAGCTAAAGGTACGGATAGCGTAATCATTCATGTTAATAAAAAAATCATCGCAAACAAAAAACCGACTGCTAATGCAGGAGGTGACCAAACTATTACTGCGGGTGAAAGTATCACCTTAATAGGAAAAGGAACTGATACAGATGGCAGTATCAGAACTTATCAATGGACGCAAGACAGTAAAGTAGTAAGCAAATCTGCAACACTTAAACTCAACAACCTATCAACAGGTGACTACACCTATACACTAACCGTTACTGATAACAAGGGGTCTCAAGACTCAGATAAGGTCATGGTACACGTTAAAGCCAACACAGTAGAGCCATTAGCCACGATTAAAGTTAATATACATGACATTCAATGCGTAACTGTTGCTGGCATGCACCTCAGACTTGAGTCTACCCTAACAGGTAGCACAACAGGACAAGGACCTTTGTATATAAGTCAATACACACAAGCAAACTGCTCAGGTAGCGTAACAAGCCTTCCATCTTTCATAGACTCACCAACAACAGCAACCTACATCATTACTAATATAACTAATATTGGTGGAAGAAAAAGAACAGGAACAATGACTGTTACTGCGCTAAGCCAAACAAGGTCAGGCTCTGTTAACATTGACGCTAATGGCAATGTATCACGACAATAAAGACTAAGAATTTAATACAAGCGGGCATCCTCAATATATTAGCTGGCAAATCTATTGTCCGCATGCAGCCTAAGCGAAATATGGGGAAAAGGCGTAGAAACGCACTACTCCGTTATATAATCCATATAAGGTACGAACTATTTTTCTGTTTGGCGAAGGATACTAATTTCTATTGCTTTATCACATTAGTTAGAGAAATTACCACATCAATTTGTGAACAAGTTCACAGATGATGTGCTAAAAAAGTGTAAACTACTTTTTCCTGTAGCTGGATTCGAGTCATAAGTGC
>JAGLBQ010000232.1 GCA_023146675.1 Cocleimonas sp.
GCATCGGGCGCAACCGCAGCACGTATGGTTAAGGCGCGATCATAAGCAGAAATACCGGTGGTAACACCTTCTGCGGCTTCAATGGAAATGGTGAAGTTTGTGCCATGCTCCGCATCCGTGGCTTCATTCATTAGCGGCAGATTTAATTGCTGACAGCGTTCTGCACGTAACGTCAAACACACTAAACCGCGCCCATGCGTGACCATAAAGTTAATATCATCTGGCTTGACTTTAGACGCCGCCATTAAGAAATCACCTTCATTCTCACGGTCTTCATCATCAACGATAATGACCATTTTGCCTTGCGACATGTCTTCGATAATTTCTTCTATGCTATTAAATTTCATTCTTTATTTAGTCCTTTAATCTTTTTCTCTCGTCAGCTAAGTTTGTCGGATGACGCTATCGCTTATCCGACCTACATAAAAGCGGGAAGTTTATGCTTTATAAAAACCATGTTTGGCTAAAAATTCTTGGCTTATACCTTCTTTTTTACTACTTTTTGCCGCATCATCGCCTTGTAATAAACGCTCTAAATAACGTGCAACTACATCCACTTCCAAATTCACTTTTGTGCCCGATTGATAGTTGCCAATAATCGTTTCCACCAGAGTATGTGGCACAATATTCAATTCAAAAGCCGCACCATCGACTTTATTTACCGTTAAACTGACACCATCCATTGTAATGGAGCCTTTCTCCGCAATATATTTGGCTAATTCATCGGGTGCTTGAATGCGAAAACGCTCTGAACGACCATCGCCATGACGTGACTCAACGGTTGCTAAGCCATCTACATGACCGCTCACAAGATGCCCACCTAGGCGGGTCTCTAAGGTAAGTGCTTTTTCAAGGTTAACAGGCGAGCCTTTTGTTAAGCTACCTAGTGAGGTCAATGATAGGGTTTCACGGGATACATCTGCGCTAAAGCTATTATCACCCAGCTTAATGGCGGTTAGACAGACGCCATTAACCGCAATACTGTCACCCAGCGCGACATCGTGCATCTCAAGCTTACCTGCTTGCACACTAAGCTCTACATCACCACCTTTTTGTTTAAGATCGAGAAGCCTACCGACTGATTGAATAATTCCTGTGAACATGATTTTATTGTGGGGTCTTTGAGGGATTCGCAATAATACGCCAATCTCGACCTATTGCACGTATATCTTTTATCTCTAGGTGAATTCTATCCTGCATTCGTTGCAGTGAAGGGAGGTAGAATAACCCTCTCGCATCCGATCCCATTAATGCAGGCGCCATGTAGATAATCAACTCATCAACCAGACCTTGCTCTAATAATGCGCCTGTTAGTGTCTGTCCTGCTTCCACATGCACTTCATTAATTTCCCGTTTTGCCAGATCTTTTAACACCTGTTCAAGCTGCAAATAGTTTTGTTTATCCGTAGCAGATTTAAAAACCTTTGCACCCTGCGCTTCTAATCGTGCTTTCTTTTGTGGATGATCGACACAAGTATAAACCCATGTTTCACCACGTAACGCCAGCATTTTTGCCTGTGCTGATATTTGTAAATCTTCATCCAAAACAACTCTTACGGGCTGTCTAATCTCTCCTTGAATCCCTAAATCATCCACACTCAAACGCACGTTTAAGGAAGGATCATCTGCTAATAAAGTCCCCTTTCCTGTTAAAATAGCATCTGCCAAGGCACGATATTTTTGCACGTCCTGTCGCGCATCGGTTGCCGTAATCCACTGGCTTTCACCCGATGCCATTGCCGTGCGACCATCCAAACTCATCGCCATTTTCACCCTTACCCACGGCAGACCTTGTTGCATACGCTTGATAAAGCCTTTATTTAATGCCTGAGCTTGCTGTTCCATTACCCCTGTAACAATTTCAATACCCGCATCTTGCAATTTTTTAATGCCCTGACCTGACACCTGTGGATTAGGGTCTTGCATTGCGATAACTACTTGGCTAATCCCTGCTTCTATTAAAGCATTCGCACAGGGTGGTGTTCTACCTGTATGTGAGCAGGGCTCTAAGGTGATATAGGCAGTTGCATTTTTAGCATCACTGGTTACATCACGTAGAGCGAGGATTTCTGCATGAGGTTGCCCTGTGCGCTGATGATAGCCTTCACCAATGATCTGATTATTTTTAACAATCACGCAGCCGACACGGGGATTAGGATGGGTGGTATAAATACCTTTATGGGCAAGTTTTATAGCATGCGCCATATAACGATGATGGTTTGAGAGTAATGACATAGAAGTGAATGGGTAAATTTGGGGATGGCAGAATATAAAGGATTCATATCATAAAACCAATACCTCCAACGGAGCTTTGGAGTACTAGAAAAGTGTAAGTTATTTTTCTGCACTGATTTATAGGTTGAAATTACGCTAGTCTGTTGATTAGTTAAAATTTTACACCATGATAGTTTGCATTAACCTCTAATGGTATAGTTTACTAGAAATACACTGGGCTTTGTATTTTTGCTTATCCATAATGACAATAAGGCAAATATTGACTATTGTGATTCAATATATAATTGATGTTACGCACCTCTACAGAGGAATGCGGGTTGCAGAGCTAACTAGAATTTGTAACCTATTGATTCATAACAACCAGTGCGTAATATCAGTATATAATAAAGAAAAAATAGAATGTTTAGTTTCTGTTGATATTTCGTTGTATTTTTACTTTTCAGTCAGTTTTTTCTTCTATCAAGGCAAAAAAATAAGCGCATAACAGGGCGTGTGGTTGTTTTTTAATGCAGAGAGAAGGAAAAAGAGTCTAGATAACCATCAAATGCCAACAGAGCTTAGGGCTAATATTCAAAATGCACTTTTTCTATGGGGTTTCAAGCAATGAGAATGCTTATGAATGTTAAAATTTCGCATCAAATATTTTTTAAACCCTTGCGTCTAGGCTCTCTATTAGAGCAGGCAATGTCACTGCAAATAGGGATCTTATTGCTATTGTTGATAACTCTGCTAGCAATTATTCCACTTACAAGCGTTGCGGCTGAAAAACCTGTCAATCCTGCTGATAAAGAAGAGCTAGTACCCGCGGCTGATATTATTATCATTGGCACAGGGGGAGATTTATATAAAAATCTAGAGCTTCATTTGCCCAGTCGCATCCCTGCTTGTGCTGAATCTAATGAAGACATTAAGCAATTTATTAAATCGCTGAAACGGCGTTTTCGGGGGGCTGCCCGTGCCGTTGGTTATTATGATGCGGTGTTTACAGAAAATATGCGTGTGATTGATAACTGCTGGAGAATCACCATTGATGTTAAGGCTAATCGCCCTGTTAGGGTGGCACAAGCGCGCTTTATTATTACAGGCAATGGATTAGAACAAAAAGAGTTTAGAGAGTTACGCAATAATCCTCCCTACCGCAGTGGCGATATTCTTAATCATAAAAAATACACGGATTATAAGGCCAGTTTAAAAGAGACTGCACAGGCATTTGGCTATTTTGATGCGGCATTTGAAGAGCATAAGATCTCGGTTAACCCGATTAAATATACCGCGACTATTGATCTTGTTTTAAATACGGGTAAGCGTTTTCGTTATGGAAAAATCAATGTTGAGCAAAAAGTCTTAAATAAAAAGGTAATAAAGAATTTTTTGCAAATTAAAGAAGGTGATTTTTATAGCTCTGAAAATTTAATTGCGCAGCAGCAATTATTGCAAAGTAGTGGTTTTTATAAAGATATTGCTATTCATGCATTGCATAAGGAGGCGGCTAACCAGCAGATACCGATTAAGATTAGCTTGCTGGCAAAAAAACGTAATGCATGGAAGTTTAAAGTGGGTTATGGAACGGATACAGGGCCACGTATTAATGGAGAGTTAAACCGTCGCTGGACGAGTTCCAAAGGGAACAGTCTTAGTTTAACGGCAACAGCGGCACCGAAAGTGAGCGGGTTTACTGCACGTCTAACAGAGCCAAGAGCTAATCCACATGAAGGGGTTATCAGCTATCTGTTTGAGTGGGAGCAAGATACAGATGGCGATACGATAGGGCGTAGCTATAAATTAGGAGCTGAATATACACGTAAAACCAGTGATGATTGGAAACAAAAAGCCACGCTTACCTATTTATTAGAGACCACTCAAGAAGGCAAGGAACCCCCCAATAAATCACATTTAACCCTCGTTGGTGCAAGTGTCGAGAAAACCGAAGCGGATAATTATTTATACCCGCTGAATGGTTGGCATATAAAAGCAGGGGTGCATGGTGCAATAGAGAAACTACTCAGTGATCAAAGTATTTTGCAGCTTGAAATTAATAGTAAATTGATTGCCGAGTTGGGCGATGGTCGCCTGATTGGTCGTTTGGATTTTGGTGCAACGCTGGTAGGAGATTTTGATTCATTGCCTAAAAGTCTACGCTTCTTTGCAGGGGGTGGACGTAGTGTGCGAGGCTATAGTTTTAACTCGCTAGGCGAGACTAATGAAGAGGATAATATACTCGGTGGCAAGCATATATTAGTGGGCAGTGCTGAATATGAGTATCCTATTGTTGAAGGTTGGTCAGCAGCCGCTTTTTTGGATGCGGGTAATGCCTATAATGATTTAAAAAGTCCTGATTTAAAATGGGGTGCGGGCGTTGGGGTGCGTTGGCGATCACCTGTTGGTCCTGTGCGTGTCGATATTGGTTTTCCACAGGATAAATTTGCTGATCCGCGCTTACACATCAGCATAGGCTCTGATCTATGAGAAAGAGCTTGAGCCAACACCTTTTCTCACCGATTGCTGTTCTTCAGGTAATCCTATTGAGTTTGTTGATTGTGTTTGCTCTGGTACTAACTACACCTCTTGGCCCTGTGCTAATAGAAAAAATAAGCAGCGTTACTCTTGCACCCTTAGAAATAAAAGGTTTTCGCGGCACCTTCTTGACCGACTTAGAAGTGGATAACCTAAAGTGGAAAGCTCCCGCTACCACGGTTGAATTAGAGTCCATAAAAATTAGTAGACCTCGCTATAATCTAAATGAAAATCGACTAAATTCTACTGCGGTTAGTGCTAAGCGATTAGTTATTCGCCTACCAAAGTCAGATGACTCTTCTTCTGAAAAAATCACCGAACTACCTGATTTTGCCTTGCCACTGGATATTCAAGCCGATGTATTGGCTATTGAGTCCTTTGAGGTCATTCGTGAAAATGATGTAATTTTTCAGATTAAGAATATTGTCCTTACTCCACTTAATATTGAGCAAGGGAAGCTAAATGCTGAAGAATTTGCGGCGCAGTTAATTATTGTTGGCGCACCACTGGATCTGCAATTGCAAGGTTTTGTAATGAATATGAACCAGCCTCATGAGATGCAAGGTCATAGCACCGCTGATTTTAAACATCCTCAAATTGGCAAGGTTGATGCAACATTTGAAGTTGCTGGCACACTGGTTAACTATGAATTTAAGCTAACAGGTAATCTAGAAAATGAATTTGTCAGTCCACAAGCAATTCAAATAGAAGGTGCTGGAGATTATGATCAAGTTGTATTTTCCCGCATAAAAACCAATAGTCTTGATGGTAATATTATCGGTAAAGCCGAGGTTAAATGGTCGTCAGAGCTACTCTGGCTGTTTGATGGTGAATTAGAGCAGGTAAAGCTGGCTAAATACGTGCCTGATTGGCCCGCAGAATTTGATGCGACCTTAAATTATCAGGGTGGTTATAAAAATAATAGCCTCTATGGTGAGCTGAACTTGCAAGACCTCAAGGGTTTGCTACAGGGTAAAAAAATCAGTGCGATGGGTAAGGTGCAACATGAAGATCAGCAGCTTACTTTGAGTAATATACAGGCTGATTTAGGACAAAATAAAATGAAAGCGAGCGGCTCAGTTAGCCCTCCTTTTGATTTAAGCTGGGATATTAATGCCGACAATTTAAGTCAGTTATTACCTGATGCTTCGCTGGATTTATCAGGACAATTAACGGCTAAGGGAACGCTAAAGGGCACTTTGGAACAACCCGTATTAAATGCCAACGTCAAAGCTAGAAATTTACGTTATCAGCAATATAAACTAGGATCAGCGGATCTCATCGCAGAATCTAAACAAGGGGTTTACAGTGTACGCGGTGATCTAGACCAACTTGATGTAGATCAGCAGAAAATTAGCAATGCCAAACTTGATGCCTCTGGAACGATTGAAAATCATCGTGTTAAATTAGCCTTTACCCACACCGATGCCAAGGTTCAATTAGAGGCACAAGGTGGCTGGAAAGACCCAGAGTGGAAAGGCTCATTGCAACAACTCCTTCTGGATACGAAGCAGGTTTCTAAATGGAAACTGCAAAATCCAGTGCAGATTAGCGCCTCGAAAGAGCAACTAAAAACCAGCCAGTTTTGCCTCTCAAACCACTCAGCACATACGTGTTCAACCCTTTACTGGTCAGCAAAAACAGGGGTTGATCTACAAGGTGATTTAAAGCAAGCACCGCTAGCGTTACTTAACCCCTTTTTGCCTAATGATATCGTATTAAAAGGCAACGCCAATGGGCGTTATAAAGTAAAACAGCAAGGTGATAACATTATTGGTGATGTGGCATTGCAGTTGCCTGCGGGCTTGGTTTCTTACGGAAAAGGAAAAAACCAGCAACGTTTGGACTATCAATCATTGACACTCAAAGCGATTATTGATGGGCAGAAAATTACCGCAAACGGTAAATTATTACTAAAAAATAAAGGCGAATTAAGCGCAGATGCTAATATTTCACTGGCAAAAACAGGTAATCATCACCAGATAGATGCCAAAGGAAAGCTTACCCGTATTCCATTAATGATGGCAAGACCTTGGTTGCCGCAAGATATTAAGCTGAATGGTAGCGCAAATGGCAGCTTTAAACTAAAGCAGAAAAATGGTAAAGCAGTAGGTGATGTCGCATTAGAGTTACCCGCAAGCTCCGTTGTTATGGGTAAAGGCAAGCAACAACAGC
>JAGLBQ010000233.1 GCA_023146675.1 Cocleimonas sp.
CGGTCATCACCTGAGTGCATAATACCTAACGCACTTAAACGACCATAATAAACAGCGCCTTTGAACTCTTTTGCAGCATCGAATAAGCCGACGGATAAATCCAGATCGACTGCTTCTTTTTTCTCACCACCAAAAAAACCTTTAGTGGTAATTGCGCCCCAGTTTGCACCGACGCAAAAAGAAGTAAGTGTCTGTCCATTGTCTTTAACAAGGGATATTTTTTGTCCTTTGACTAAATTAATTGCCATCAGTTGTTACCCCATGTATTGATCAACAAAACCTTGTAAACCTGAGTTAAACCCAGACCCTACCGCTTGGAAGCGCCAAGAACCATCACGACGGTATAATTTACCAAATTCAATCGCTGTTTCACTGGAATAATCCTCATCCAAGTCATATTTAGTAATCTCTTTACCCGTCACATCATCAACAATGCGAATAAAGGCATTAGAGACTTGCCCAAAGTTCTGATTACGCCCTTCTGCATCATGGATGGTTACCACAAAAATAATTTCTTGAATATCCGCAGCAACTCCTGACAAGGTGACATTTACTTTTTCATCATCACCATCCCCTTCGCCTGTTAAACTATCACCTTGATGCTTAACACTGCCATCGACGGATGTTAAATTATTGTAAAAAACAAAATTATTATCACCCGATGTTTTTCCATTCGCCCCTACTAAAAAAACAGAAGCATCTAAATCAAAAGAACCGCCTGTGTCACTTTGATTAGCATCCCAACCAAGACCTGCCGTCATCTTATCCAAGCTAGGTGCTTCTTTACTTAAATTAACCCGTCCACCTTTTTTTAAACTAATACTCATTCTTAATATTCTCTTTATTTTAATTGTATTTTGCACATCATTATAATAATAACGCCGCTTACTTTTTCATCAATAACTTTTATATTCCCATTAGAGTTACTTATAAGTTATTGATAACCTATAGTATAAATAAATTTATCGCTTTTTCATAATTCTCAAGTGACTCTAATGCCTTTTTTTTCAATTATTTTTAAAAAAATGTATTTTCTTGTCATTTTTGTATAGAAATGGTGTCATCCTACAAAAGTCAAGAGGTTTTTAATGCGATTGCCCTAGCCATTTACCCATTATGAAATCGATTACTTTAGTCCTATCGGCATCCATCGACATAGTGTTTTTCATGACAATACAAGGCTGAGTCAGCACAGAATTACTATTTAGTAGTAAAATCTGTCACTTAAAATCAATGTTTTTTATGCTCGCTAAAAGAAGCAAACTCACCCTCAAGCATTTTCTCAAGTTCTTCGGAGCGTTTTTGCGTTAAAATAACCTCACAGACCATGCCAACTGATGCTGCATTACTTCCTGTATTTCGCATATTCAATTCACATTGTGCGTCACGCATTTTGATCCAACCCAATTGCATATTTTTCAGAAGTTTTTTATTATCGGCTGATTTTTTACCATATTGCTTTACTAGCTCTTTATAATTTTCATTTAAATGACGATTCGTTTGATCAAGACAGATCTCAACCATTTTGTTGGACATTTCATTAACTTCATGACAATTAATCGCTGTACCTGCAATACTTGATCCTGATGCCATGCTTAATAAAAAAGCACCTATTATCTTCTTCATTTTCTTTCTCCTTAGTAGTTCACGACAATGTCCTCATTGATAGAGGGATATTTTTCCACTGTAGTGTTTAAAATGGATAGAAACAAACCGTTTCCATCCTGAACCTTGTCGTCTCTATACGCTTACATAGACACTGGTTTTCACTTTCATAAACCCTGATCTTTATAAACAATGACCTTCTCAATATTCACAGTTGGGGATGGTTCGATTTTAACAATATATTTTCCGAGCGGGGGACGTTGGTAGGAGAAAAAGCAATAAAAGCCGATGTTATTGCTATAGGTATGTAGATATAGCAGGACGTTTTAAGTAAAATTTAATGATGCTGAGTTAATACAATAGCGCTTGCCCGTGGGCTGCGGCCCATCATCAAATACATGCCCTAAATGCGCATCACATTCTGCACAGCAAACTTCAGTGCGTACCATTCCATGACTGCTATCGGTGATATATTTAATCGCTGATTCTGATATGGCTTGCCAATAGCTCGGCCAACCACTGCCTGAGTCATATTTCTCATCTGAGCTAAATAAAGGTGCATTGCAACAAATGCAGTGATAAACCCCATTCTCTTTAAGCTGGTAATATTTACCTGAAAATGCAGGTTCAGTACCGCACTGACGTGTAATACGATATTCATTAGTACTTAGTTTTTCGTGCCACTTAGCATCTTGACTGGTAGCAGTTTTTTTCATGTTATCCTAATTAGAAATAGTTATTTCCGAGATAATAATTTCCCATAAGAGAAAGACTATCCGCCTGTTTAATTTGCTTTTATGTCACTCTTACAAACAGTATAGTAGCTAAAATCCCCGTAGCTTATTGTGTATCTAAATGTTTATTAAATTTATGTGTTCGCTTATTGTTTTTAGTTTGGTTTTTGCCTCTCCTGCATCCTTTGCAAAAAGACCAACGGTATCATCGCTCAATTACGCCATTAAGGTGATTAAAAGTCAAAATAATGTACTGCAAAAGGAACTAAAAGCGCACCAGCTAATGCTGGAAAATCAGGATATAAAACTAGAAAATATTCTACAGCAGCAAGTAAAATACAATACGCAACACGATCAAAAAACACAACAATTGCAGCAACAGTTAGCCAGTCTACAACAAAAGAAACCCATCAAGAAAGATAATAGTTTACTTTATTTGCTGTTGGCATTGAGTACTTTTGCACTGGGTTTTTCGCTATTTTCACTATTTTTTCTGCAACGTAAATATCAACCCGAAGCGAGCCAGTTAAAATCACGGATAAAACAGACTGAAGCGGATATTAATAAATTGTCAGGGCAGACCGCGCAGCAACACCATGAGGTTGATGCATTAAAAGTCACCCATAATGAACTATTTAAAGGTGTTAGCCAGAAGTTAAATAAGCTGGATTATAATAGAAAGCAAAGTTATGAGCGTAGGCTCGCGGTTGAAAAGGAATTGCAAACATTATTGCATTTTCCGATTACTCATGTCGTCACAGAAGCGGATCGTTTGGTTGTCAATACGATGTTGGAGGAAGGAAACCTTAACTTTGATGAAACCCTACAGGCGAAGTCTCTATTTGCTGAGTACCAAGACCAATGGCAACTTGCTATTGTCTATTGGGAAACGTTACTGGCAGAAAATAAAGACAATACATTGGCATTATTACATGTTGCTTATGGCAATTATAAGTTGGCAGAACAGAATCGTCAGGATGAGTATTATCTAACAAAAGCAACCGACACCTACAGTCATATTATGCGCTCTGCACCTGAGTATTTTGAAGACATCAATGCTTATGATGACGATGAAAATATGGGAGCAAGCGAGTTGGTCAATGACTCTGATAAGGTGCATATTTATCAGCAAATTGAAAAATTAGTGCTACAAGTGGATGGGCTGAAAAATTATTATTCTATCTATAATCTAGCATGCCAGTATGCAAAAGATAAGGATACAGAAAGCGCTCAAGACTGGCTTGAACAAATTTCAGCTGATGCACATGTATTGCATTGCAAACACCTACAACAAGAGAAGGACTTAGAGTCTGTACGGGGTTTTCCTTGGTTTAAAGCATTGCTTGAGGAAGCGTGCGAAAGGTAGTGGCATCTCAAAAAAGGTGCAATTGGTGGTTAATGAGTTGAACGTTATTTCTTTGCA
>JAGLBQ010000234.1 GCA_023146675.1 Cocleimonas sp.
GTAAGATTACGGAAAATCTGCCGTACCTGTTCAGCAATATCACCCTCAATTAAGGTCATTGTCTCAGCTATCAGTGGAATTTGACCTGAAACATAAACAGTATCCCCCACCTTGACAGCTTGTGAATACGTGCCAATTGCTTGCGGGGCTTTATCCGTTGAAATGATTTCTTTGCTCATAAAATAGACCTTTAGGATTATAGACCTAGAGCTTACCAGTACTTCTGCTTTAAATTAATAGAAGTTTTAACTTTAACGGTTAAATCTCTAAGAGCAAAGTGCAGAAAATGGAACTGATATGATAGGAGGTTTTTTACTCAGCCAACAACTCTCGCACCGCCTCAAGCACTTTATCAGGCAACGTGCCATGTGCTAATGCGTGCCTTAGCTTGCCTTTCTTATCGATAATATAAGTATACGATGAGTGATCAACAAGGTAGCCCGCTGCCGAGTTGCTGTCTACTTTCTGATAGGCCGCGCCATAGAGCTTGGTAATATGATCAATGACTTCTTTTTCTGCTGTGCCGCCAATAATATTTTTATGAAAGTATTTTGTGTATTGATCTAGACGTGTCAGATTATCTCTATCGGGGTCAACACTAATAAAAACGGATTGTAACCCCGATAGTTCATCTTCACTCATTTGATTTAGTGACTGTGTCAAGATGGCAAGAGACGTTGGGCAAATATCAGGACAAAGGGTATAGCCAAAATACAGCGCAACTACTTTTCCGCGTAGGTCTTTTAAGGATAAATCCTTATCTTTTGTTTCTATTGTAAAGTCACCCCCTGCTGGCGCGGCAACAAGATCAAGCTGTTGATGATTTACAGCTTTATCATCGGCAGGATTCCAAAAGAGCAAAGCCCATAGGAGTAAAATTGCCAATAATACGATCATTGAAATGGGTAATAGTTTTTTTATAGTCATAATTTTCCATTAGAGATCAGTTTAAAATTACTAGCCTTCTGTTACTGTTAATGCATAGTTTTATTATGCTTTTCATTGTGTATGGCTAGTACTTTTTTATACTGCTTATCATCCAGAATTCGTTTCATATTGTCGCGACACATCGCCTTAGTACGAATTATTTTGACACGGTTTTGGGTGATACCATCGGCTAGCTCATTTATTTTAGCTATTGGTGCATTATTTAAAGCAGCTTCGAGAAGATCCGCTTCCAATTTTGCAATGGTTTGACTCACTTTTTTACTGATTGGCTTACGTTCTTCACGCCATTTTTTTAATTCTGCCGCTTGTTTCTCAGTGAGGTTTAGTTGATCTCCTTTTTTAACAATCACCCGCATTAAGTTTGGCATAGGATTAGTGTGCTTCATCATCGCCATCGCTGCCTTTTCCTTGTCCTTATTAAATGTAGGCATCATATTGGCACGATAGAGTTTAACAAGCTGTTGAAACTGCTTATCACTCAACACTTTTTTGATGCTTTCACGACAGTCTGTCTTTCCCTCAATAATAGCAAGGCGCGCTTGCATTAATCTATCAGACACTTGGTCAATTTTATTTAAAGGCTCACCCTTTAATGTGATTTCATGCAGTTCTTTCTCTAGGCTTTTTACATCCCCATATAATTCTTTTATTTTGGGACTACGTACTTTGATACCTGCATCCAGTTTGCTTTTTTGATCATCGCTTAAATCAAGTTTATCGCTCATTTTTTTATAAACAGCGAGCAGATTCGGCATCGGATTAACATGTTGCTTGAATTTCATCATGGACATTTTTTTCTTCATCATGCCCATCATAATTTTTCTAACATCTGCTTTAATTTCTTGCTTTGAACCATCACTGAATTCTAAATTGATCGTCACTATATCCTGAGGCTTAATATGCTTGACCAGATCAATCAGCATAATATGATAGCCACCTGGCTTTAGCTCCGTCTTGCCATTTGCTGCAATACTAATTTTAGGCACCTGACGCATCTTCATCATGCCATCTTCATGTATATGCTCGTGTAGCTCTACATTTTTAGCACTATCACTGCTTGCTTTGACAAGATCAATATTTTTATCCGATCCATTAACCAAGGTCATAAAAGCAGCCGAAATAGTTTGCCCTGGAGGGATTGCACGTGCATAAGGGTCATCCACTACAACGCCTTTGGCAAAACTTAATGGCGATAAAATAAGTAATGTTAGAGCGCATGCTATTTTAATCATTAATTTCATTTTTCTTCCTCATCATTAGATAGCAACAATTCTACTAATTGAGTAAACCAATGCTATAAAAAAATTTAAAAGTGTGTGATATGACCTATAGGCGTCTGCTTTGATAATCCTAATTGAACAAATTTTTTTCATTTTCAGGAATATAAACACGCTCAATAGGCATATCTACATGGCTAAAATCACCTGCCATCGCATGCTTTCTCTGTGACGCTACAAAATCAGAGATATCCTCTATTT
>JAGLBQ010000235.1 GCA_023146675.1 Cocleimonas sp.
AACATCTGAAGCTTCTTCTTGAATATGTTAAGCCATTACATATATTCTTGAATCAATAATTCTGCAATTTGGATACTATTCAGTGCTGCGCCTTTGCGAATATTATCGGCAACAATCCACATATTTAAACCATTGTGATAGGAAATATCCTCACGAAGCCGTCCAACATAGACAGGATCTGTATTGACACCTTCCGTCACAGCCGTTGGGTAACCACCGTCTTTACGTTCATCAATAACTACTATACCAGCAGCTGCGTTTAGAAGCTCTTTAGCATAATCAACCGAGATTTTTTCTCTTGTCTCGATATGTACCGCTTCAGAGTGACCATAAAAAACAGGAACACGAACAGCTGTAGGATTAACAAGAATATCATCATCTTCAAATATCTTGCGCGTCTCCCAAACCATCTTCATCTCTTCTTTAGTATAACCATTATCCAAGAATACATCAATCTGCGGTAACACATTGAATGCTATCTGTTTTGGATAAATATTAGCCTCCACCTCTTTAGCATTAAGCAACGCTGCGGTTTGTGTGGCCAACTCCTTAATTGCAGGATTTCCTGTACCTGAAACCGCTTGGTAAGTAGCAACATTTATCCGAGTGATTTTGACAGCATCATGAATGGGTTTCAAAGCAACGAGCATCTGAATGGTAGAACAATTCGGATTAGCGATAATCCCACGGTTTGTATAACTCGCTATTGCATGCGGGTTGACCTCTGGGATAATGAGAGGGATATCCTCCTCATAGCGAAACTCTGAAGTGTTATCAATAACCACACAACCTGCTTTTGCTGCAATGGGTGCATAGATCTTAGAAATAGCGGCCCCTGGTGAGAATAAACCAATTTGTACTTTTGAAAAATCAAATTCTGCTAAGTTTCCAACGACCAATGTTTTATCACCAAACGAAACCCGCTTACCAACGGAACGCTCACTCGCCAGCGCATAGACTGTTCCCACTGGAAAATCACGCTCTGCCAATATCGACAGCATTACTTCACCTACCGCGCCTGTTGCACCAACAACCGCTACATCATATGTTTTCATTTTTGTTTAAACCTTTATCCTAATTAAGTGCTGTAACGACGGCATCACCCATTGCATCGGTACCAACTAATTGCATTCCCTCAACAAATATATCTGCTGTGCGATAACCTTGGTCTAGTACTTTTTCAACTGCGCTATCAATTTTATCTGCCAGCTCTACATTGTCTAACGAATAACGAAGCATCATACTAACGGACATTATCGTTGCTAATGGATTAGCGACATTCTGACCTGCGATATCAGGCGCAGAGCCATGAATTGGCTCATACATGCCCATACCGCTGGCATTTAATGAAGCAGATGGCAACATGCCGATGGAACCTGTTAACATTGCTGCGGCATCTGATAAAATATCACCAAATAAATTCCCCGTTACCATCACATCAAATTGTTTTGGCTCTTTAACCAGTTGCATCGCCGCATTATCAACATACATATGACTTAGCTCAACCTCTGGATAGTCTTTAGCAACACGTTCAACCACTTCACGCCATAATTCTGATACTTCCAACACATTAGCTTTATCAACAGAACACAAACGTTTACCACGTTGCATCGCTATTTTAAAGGCAGAATGGGCAATACGCTCAATTTCTGATTCTTTATAAACCATCGTGTTATAAGCAAAGCGTTCGCCCTTGTCATCTGTCTCAATGGCACGCGGCTGACCAAAATAAATACCACCTGTTAATTCACGCACAATCATAATATCCAGACCTGCAACCACTTCTGGACGCAGTGATGAGGCATCAGCCAATGTTTCATTGAGAATAGCTGGGCGCAGATTTGAGAATAAATCCAGATCAGCACGTATGGCTAATAGCCCTCGCTCAGGGCGCAATTCACGTGCTAAACCTTCGTATTCATAACCACCCACGGCACCTAATAAGATCGCATCCGCTGTTTGTGCTTTCTTTTTAGTCTCTTCTGGATAAGGATGTCCCGCAGCGTCATAGCCTGCGCCACCAATATCACCGTATTCCACGTCGATATCCAATGCAAAATCAGTTTTCAATACATCAAGCACTTTTACTGCTTCTGCTACAATTTCTTTACCAATGCCATCGCCTGGTAAAATAAGAATCTTTTGTGTCATTTTTTTTCCAAATCTAATCAAAGAATATTTTATTTACGCCATTAACCAAGGCGCTTCCTGCTTGCGCTTTACTTCATAGGCACGAATATCATCCGCATGTTGCAAGGTTAAACCAATATCATCCAGCCCATTTAACATGCAATGCTTTTTAAACGCATCCACCTCAAAAGCAAACGCTTCACCCGAGGGCGTTATTACTTTTTGCTGCTCAAGATCAATAGTCAATTCATAACCATCATCAATTTCCTTAAAAAGTTGATCAACAATATCTTCCCCAAGCACCACAGGAAGCAAGCCATTTTTAAAACTATTATTAAAGAATATATCCGCATAACTTGGCGCAATAATGGAACGAATTCCATAGTCTGTTAGCGCCCATACGGCATGTTCACGCGAAGAACCACAGCCAAAATTTTCTCGTGCTATTAAAACGGAAGCGCCCTGATATTGCGCTTGATTCAGCACAAAGTCTTGATTAATTTCACGCTGGCTATGATCCATTCCTGGCTCACCTGCTTTTTTATAGCGCCAGTCATCAAACAATGTGGGACCAAAACCACTTTTTTTAACCGATTTTAGATACTGCTTGGGAATAATCGCATCTGTATCAATATTTGAGCGGTCTAATGGTACTAATAAACCTTTGTGTATTGTAAATTTTTCCATGATTTTTCCTTTTAGCTCAAGTCTCTAATATCAGTAAAGTGACCTTTTATTGCCGCTGCGGCTGCCATTGCAGGACTCACTAAATGCGTGCGACCACCCTGCCCTTGACGACCTTCAAAATTACGATTGGAGGTTGATGCGCAACGCTCACCTGATTCTAAGCGGTCTGCATTCATCGCCAAACACATTGAGCAACCTGGCTCACGCCATTCAAACCCTGCATCAATAAAAATCTTATCCAACCCCTCTTCTTCTGCTTGCTGCTTCACTAAACCAGAACCTGGCACAACCATTGCAAGTTTTATATTGCTGGCAACCGTTTGACCTTTTGCAATCTGTGCTGCTTCACGCATATCTTCAATACGTGAATTGGTGCAAGAACCGATAAAAATCTTGTCAACACTAATTGTATCGATCGACTCACCTGCGGTTAACCCCATATAATCAAGTGCGGCTTGAATACCACTGCTTTTTACCGCATCAGATTCATCGCTTGGGTTAGGCACAGTGGCACTAATTGGCAATACCATTTCAGGCGATGTGCCCCATGTCACTTGTGGCTCTATTTTACTGGCATCCAAACAAACTTCTTGATCAAATTCAGCACCCTCATCAGATACCAAATGTTGCCAAGCTTCAACTGCTAGACTCCATTCCTCACCTTTTGGTGCAAAGGGGCGGCCTTCAATATAATCAATCGTCGTTTGATCAACCGCTATCATGCCTGCACGCGCACCTGCTTCAATTGCCATATTACACACCGTCATACGTCCTTCGATGGACAAATCACGAATCGCCTCACCTGCAAACTCAATCGCACAACCTGTACCCCCTGCGGTACCAATTTCACCAATAATGGCTAGCACAATGTCTTTAGCGGTAACGCCTGCACCTACTTTACCCTGCACAGAAACCCGCATATTTTTCATTTTTTTCTGGATTAAGCACTGCGTTGCCATCACATGCTCAACCTCAGAGGTGCCAATACCGTGTGCCAATGCACCAAAAGCGCCATGTGTTGAGGTATGCGAATCACCGCAAACAACGGTCATTCCTGGCAATGTAGCACCTTGCTCAGGGCCAATCACATGCACGATACCTTGGCGAATATCATCCATTAAAAATTCTTCAACTGCAAAATCTTCGCAGTTTTGATTCAATGTTTCTATTTGAATTTTTGCCACAGGATCTTCAATACCCGCGGTACCGTTGCCGCGATGCTGTTTCGTTGTTGGCACATTATGATCAGGAACGGCTAAAATAGAGTTAGTACGCCATAAGCCACGCCCAGCAAGTCGCAAACCTTCAAATGCTTGTGGAGATGTGACTTCATGTACCAAATGCCGATCAATATAAAGTAATGCGGTACCATCAGCCTCTGTTCTGACCACATGGTCATCCCATAATTTATCGTATAATGTTCTTGTTGCCATTAGCTTTCCTCCTTTTGCATTTACTAGGTCTGGGGATACTACCGATTACCAACCTATAACTCTAATTGAATATTTTCATGTTTTTCATTCCTACTAGGAATAACATGAACAAAAAACAATCAATATGATACTATGCAATTTCTGTTAGCAATAGCGACAAAGCTAATCGCAAATAGATATAACTAATGCGACCTAGAAGGCTAAAGCTATTGTTATTTCTAGAAAAACAACCAATAATGTTTATTAGTTACGATTATAATCGTAGCTAAAAACTAATCAATAATGAAAAGGAGAAAATTATGGCGGAGTGGCGTCAGGTAGCAAAAGTTTGTGCATTAGGTGATGGGCATATAAGCACTAAAGAAGTTGAGATTTTACGAGAAGTAATTCTTGCTGATGGTGATGCGAATAAAAGTGAGCTAGCTTTTTTGTATGAAATTAAGAAAGAAGCTAAATCAGCAGTAAAAGCATTAGATGTATTGATTGAAGATTGCGAAAAAGTGGCTAAGTAATTTAACACTTAGGAACGTGTACGGAATAACCCAAAGTTCTAACGCAGAATTTTTATTTCAGATTGAATGAAATCATGAGTGTATAGTCAGTCTACGCAACGAATGAGATCATCTAGGCTGGGATAAAAAGGCAAGTTAGAAATCGGGATTTTGTTTTGGATGCGTTCCTTGGATCAATATGCTTAGGAACTAAGGAACAAACAACTTGGCTCAGGATTTTGAATTTTATCACTGTACTCTCAATCCAACTAACGCCAATCGAGACTGCATCAATGTTGAGTCCGCTATTTTTTTACTTAAATACAAACCAATAACAAAACCAATAATTCCAGAAACAATACTGACTAGCTCACTAAAAAATTGACTTCCCAAAGCCGCAAAAATAAACAAACTTAGAATAGGCAATAGATAAACAAGCGCAGAGCCTGATAGTAATCCTTGTGGATGAATACCCAGTACAACCTTGTCATTTATTTTCGCATTAATGGTGTTGTCAACGCGTACTGTTTTCGTTGTTTTACCTTGCAATAAGGTAACAAGAATGGACGTTGAACAACTTCCTGATGATTCACAGCTACCACAAGCGCCACCTGAACTTGCGGGGCTAACCCAGATATAACCATCCTCTACTCGTTCTACAATACCTGTTTCTTCAATCATCATCGGCTTAAATACTAGTTGGCTTTATGTTGGAGATTGTTAAATATATCTTTCAGTGTACTTTTTGGCACTGCACCGACCAGTGTTATGGAAAATTTTTCTTTGTAATAGGTAACAACATTTAACGCACCTGAACGCGTACTTGTTTGTTTTGAATTAGGCACTTTTTTGGAGATGAAAATAGAGACTGAACTTAAACCATCACTTAAAATATAATGTTCTGCGACCGTCTCACCTTCCATAGCAGGCCCTTTGCGTAGCTTAAAGCCTTTTGGCGTTTTCTTTAAACTCCATGCAACATTAATAACGCCCTCTTTATTATCATCTGATGATACTGATAAGGCATTACTTGCTATCACTTGTTGAGTATCCGCAGATGCCTTTTTTGTAGCACTCTCATCACTCAATATTTCCACACTGGTAAATATAAACTGCTCAATTGGCTTATGACTTTTATCAATAATCGTATAATCGAGCAATAATGAGGTTTTAGTATCAACACAGAATTTTTGCAAGTAACGCATGCGGTCTTTTGGACGCGCTATCACAAGCTGGCATGGACGCGCTGCCACTTTTTTTATATTTCCCAAGTCAAAGGAATACACCGTCTGCATTTTTTTATCAAATTTAGGCAGTTGTGATAACGAATAATCCCTCACCTTGCGTGAATACGGGCTACCATTTTTATTAAGACGCTCTACCCGCTCAACCTCATCACCATTCTCTACGGTATGTGATACTTTTAAGGTAATAACATCATTATTTTTGATATGAACCAATGTCCCCTTATAATTCATCTGACTTAATGATTGCGTCATTTTATTGAGCAAGTTAAAGGCATTATCAGCCGCGAATATGGGCAACGGTAATGATGCAAGGCAGATAAGTGTTATTATTTTTTTCATCTGATCTCTAGTTTGCCTCTGATTAATTTGCTTCATTCATTATTTTCATTGGGGTATGGGGGAAAGGGAAATTACTTGATGCTGACTCTACTTAAACGGGACCATTAAATTTCATGCGACCCGCCTTAAGTTCATAGCTAACCCAACATTAATAATTTGAATTATAACTCACCATACGAACAGATGGCATAATCGGTGTTGTCGATGCGTATTGCACATGACTATCTAAATAACGCTTATATAAATTACGTGTTTTTTCATCAGGGTGGCTATAAGCACTAGCAGCGGTCATAACAGGCGCCGACACTACGTGTTGATTAGCCGCAATAGAAGGTTCAGAGTTACCTGCTAGCATATAACTTTGCACACCAACAATTCCTAGCGCAGCAACAGAAGCAGCCATTGCGAAACCAACCACAGGACGCGCCCATGCAGGGCTTCCATTATCTACTTTTTTTGATTCAACTTGCACCTGCGAATACACTGGCTCAGCATCTATTTCATCATGAATGCCTTGCAAAAAGCTAGACTCAACGATACTACACTGCTTCTCATCACGCATTGTTTCACCAATTAGCGCATAGCATGACAAGGATGCCTTTAGATCATCATCTTTACTCAACTCATCTAAAATTCGTCTTTGCTCAAATTCACCTGCCTCTCCATCAAGGACTGCGGAGAGATGTTCTGTTTTTGTTACTGACATATTGGCCACCTTAAGGTTACGTCCCCCATTAATCATACTATTGCACTAGCTGACTAATGGCTTTAATTCTTTCTCTATCGACTCTCTTGCTCTAAAAATACGTGAACGAACCGTACCAATAGGGCAATCCATTGTTGTTGCAATTTCCTCGTAACTCAAACCTTCCAGCTCACGCAGAGTAATTGCTGTACGCAAATCATCAGGAAGCGCCTCAATCGCAGCATTAATAGTACGATGAATCTCTTCCTTTAATGCTTCATGCTCAGGTGAATCTACATGCCTGAGTGCATCCGCACCTTCATACTGCTCTGCCTCTTGCGCATCTATATCGGTTGCTGGCATACGACGGGCTTTTGACACCAAATGGTTTTTAGCCGTATTAATTGCAATTCGATAGAGCCATGTATAAAAAGCACTATCGCCTCGAAAATTTTTCAATCCTCGATACGCTTTAATAAATGCTTCTTGCGCTACATCCATTGACAAGTCCTGATCATGCATATAACGATTGACTAAGTTAACCACCTTTTGCTGATATTTCAACACCAGTACATCAAAGGCTTTCTTGTCACCCGCCTGAACACGTCTAACCAGTTCTAAATCTGTTTGTTTTACGCCCATATGGGCTTAACTCCTCGGCAGGTATCCTTTTATACAGAGATTCTGCCTAATACAAAACAAAATTGTTCACATAAAGTTCAAAAAAAATCTTGGAACATGTAAACGAATCATCGAAGGAGAAAGCGACAAAGGCTCATACACTTCGACCATGAAAATAGTAATAGTTCCCTCTTGTTATCGCGCTAGATCACCGTTAGTCAGGCTGGTAGCCATACCATCAACCTCAAGAGCCATATGACTTACGTTACGATAACAAACAAACCATTATAGGATATAGCGCGAAGAGGTCAAATTACGAAAGTTCAATCAGTAATAATCTCATTATTCTGCTTAAACTATCACCTGATAACTGTATAATAAAAAGAGATAAAAGGTATAGTTAATATTTATAAGGGCTGTATAGACACATGGAAGACTCACAGTATGATGTTCTCATTATTGGCAGTGGTGCTGCAGGATTAAGCCTCGCTTTAAGCTTACCTAAAACACTACAAATCACAATTCTTAGCAAAGAAGCGCTAACCGAAGGAAGCACTGTCTATGCACAAGGCGGTATCTCCGCTGTAGCGGATAAAAATGACTCCATAGAATCACATATCGCTGACACACTAGACGCTGGCGCGGGGCTATGCTCAGAAGAAATAGTACGTAAAGTCGTCACCCAAGGACCAAAAGCATTAAAGTGGCTACTTGACTCAGGCGTACCTTTCACCAAAAATGAAGCAATAAAAAGTGATGGCATTGATGGATTGCATCTAACACGTGAAGGTGGGCACTCCAAACGGCGCGTCGCACATGCTGCTGATGCCAGTGGCTATGCTATCGAAACAACCCTATTAGAAAGAGTAAAACAGCGTAGTAATATTTCATTATTTGAATATCATATTGCCGTGGATCTCATTACCTCTCGAAAATTAAAACACTTACAGCGAGATAATGTCAATCT
>JAGLBQ010000236.1 GCA_023146675.1 Cocleimonas sp.
AAAAGCATTATTAGGATCCATTTCACCTGCAAACATACGCTGGAACTCAAGCCGTTCAACCGATGCTTTATGCACATCAATATCACTAATCACAGAATCGACCATCTCCTGATCATCTTCCATTTCCGACACTTCCAACAACTCATACCCATCGACAAGACCTGTCTCAAGCTTATCAACACTAAACACAATATGCTCAAGAGTAGTGCGCAACTTGCCTAACTTCTGCGCTTTTTCAGGATCATTCCAAATATTAGGATCTTCTAACTCTCGGCTTGTTTCTTCAAGTTGCTCTTTCTTCTCATCATAGTCAAAGATGCCCCCTCAACGCGGTAACACGCTGTTGCAGGTCTTTAATGAGGGTGTAAGTTGGGTTTAATTCCATAGTGATTTTTTGCAGTTAAGTCTTAAAGGCTGGCAATCATACAGGATAGATTTGATAATTCGCAAGAAAGGATTATCAGGAATTACTTGGGAAAAATAGCTTTCTCAGTACACCTCAAAAAATTTTTCTTTTGATCGTGTAGTTTTGCGGCGATTAATAGAATGAATATTTTTCACCTGAATAGGCGAATATTTGAATGTTACTGATGGAAAACAATTCGACTAGAGAAGCGTTAACGAAGGCTAAAAAAAAATTAATCCCGTTTCAATCGAATCTTAATGACATCCATCATCACGTCAAAATCAAAACGTCGTGATTTTTGTAGTATCAGCTCATGTTGTTGCAGGTCTTTGCTAATCACTTCAATATTTTGCTGTGCTTTTTGAGTTTCCGCTTCACTCATGAATTTTTGATCTGCTTTAATGGTCGTCATAAACTTTTCCAAAGCAGGTATGCTGACGCTAAAGAGCGTGCGCACCTTATTCATTTTTTTAGGAGCCGCTGTCAGTATATGCACAATATCACCCAATGCTTTATAAACAGGCTTCATGGAATTCTGCCAAGGTTCTGATAAACCATTGTTTGATTCTAATAACGCCTCATATTGAATTATCAATTTCTGAATTTCTTCGGGAAGTTTTTTACGTTTTTCACGAAGTTTCCATTTTTCTTGCTGTTGCAAAGCAGCATCTGAGCCTTTCTCGACAACATGCGTAACCACTCGCGTAAACTTATTCCAAAGAAAACGTAGTAAAAAGACAATAGCGACAACGCTAACAATAAAGATCAAAAATAGGATTATACGACTCATGGTAAGATAAAATTGTACCTTATGGGTAAAAAATCAAGGGGTGTTTGAATTTCACCTATGTTTCGCATGACAAAGAACGAAGTAAATTTTTTAGATGATCTTCTTTGTGACAGGATTAATCATCACAGCACTTATTGACACAAGCTCTGAAAAAATACGTTTTCATTCTTTTAAATTCCATTCGCTCAATCTGCCCTTACAGTTTCCTTTGGAATAATTATTCCAAAGCATTATATTTTGTTACTATACGCTCCACCATGTTTGCGAAGGAGTAGTAATGAAAACTTATATGTGCGTTGTTTGCGGTTTAATCTATGAAGAAGAACAAGGCTGGCCTGCGGATGGCATTGCGCCAGGCACTAAATGGGAAGATATCCCCTCTGACTGGGTTTGTCCTGATTGCGATGTCGGCAAGGATGAATTTGAAATGATGGAGATTTAATATAACAGAATTAACAGTTATAATAGAATGTGACTTTATACTTCCTAATCAATTGAAAACACATAGAGAATAGTTTTATGGCAGGTCATAGTAAATGGGCGAATATCAGACATAAAAAAGCAGCAAATGATAAAAAACGCGGTAAAATCTGGACCAAAATCATACGTGAAATTACCGTTGCTGCGCGTGAGGGACAAACCTCTGATGCCAATGCACACCCACGCTTACGTTTAGCGGTTGATAAAGCGCTTGGCTCCAATATGCCTAAAGATACGATTGAACGTGCTTGTAAGCGTGGCGCAGGTGAAACCGAGGGGGCTAATTACGAAGAAATTCGTTATGAAGGTTATGGCCCTGGTGGTATTGCGGTATTAGCTGACTGTATGACGGATAATCGTAATCGTACCGTTTCTGAAGTGCGCCATGCCTTTACCAAAGCAGGTGGCAACTTAGGCACGGACGGTTCTGTTTCTTATATGTTCAACAAAATTGGTGTGATTACCTATGCACCTGGTGCTGATGAAGACGCCATTATGGAAGTTGCGCTTGAAGCGGGAGCTGATGATGTCGTTAGCGAAGAGGATGGCTCTATTGAGGTATTAACCTCCCCCGATGACTTTACCGCCGTCAACGATGCCTTAAAAGCAGCTAACTTAGAATCTGTCCATGCTGAAATCGCTATGCGCGCAGATCTTTTGACAACACTTGATAATGAGACTGCCGAAAAACTATTAAAACTCATTGATGTATTGGAAGACCTAGACGATGTACAAGAGGTTTACTCTAATGCAGATATTCCTGATGAAGTCTTAGAAAATATAGGGTAGTCAGTATTGCCTATTATCAGAGTTTTAGGGATTGATCCTGGCTCCCGCATTACGGGAGTGGGGATTATTGATAGCGATGGTCGTCATAGCAAGCATGTTTATAGTACGTGCATACGACTTGGCAATGCCCCCTTCCCTGAACGTCTTGGCACTATTTATCGTGAACTTGAACTGATTATTCAACAGCATCAACCACAACAAATGGCGATTGAAGATGTCTTTCTCGCTAAAAATCCTTCCTCTGCATTAAAATTAGGTCAAGCCCGTGGCGCTGCGATTTGTGCTACCGTTATGCAAAACATATCTGTTGCGGAATACAGTGCCCGTGAGATTAAACTAGCCACTGTTGGCAAAGGCAATGCAGATAAAACCCAAGTGCAACATATGGTTAAAATACTGCTGAACCTACAAGGAAAAATTCAATCCGATACCGCAGATGCACTGGCGATAGCCCTGAGTCATGCGCATACGGGTGCTATAAAAGCACGGTTGGACGCTGCTAAAAACAATTACTAATCATTATGGAAGCTCAATTATGATCGGACAACTGCGTGGTAAACTCATTCACAAACAAGCGCCTGAATTAATGCTGGATGTTAATGGGGTTGGTTATGAGTTATTGGCCTCCATGACGACCTTTCTTGATCTTCCTGAACTTGATGAAGAAACCACTCTCTTCACCCACTTTATTGTGCGCGAAGACTCACAGACGCTTTACGCCTTTGGTTCAAAATCTGAGCGCTCTTTATTTCGTACCTTATTAAAAGTAAACGGTGTCGGTCCTAAAATGGCATTGGCAATTGTTTCTGGAATGACCGTTAGTGAGTTTTCTCAATTTATCCATGCCAGTGATGTTACCGCCCTAACCCGTCTACCAGGCGTTGGCAAAAAAACTGCTGAGCGTTTAATTATTGAAATGCGTGACCGCTTGCCTGACGTTGAGTCAAATGATTCTAGTAGCCCCACAAGCACGCCTAACGCACCTTCACAACGACATATCGAAGAAGAAGCAGTGAACGCACTACTTGCTCTGGGCTATAAACCACCACAAGCAAGCCGTATGATCGCATCAATTAGTGCTGATAATTTATCGGCAGAAGAAATGATTCGCTTAGCGCTAAAGGCTAGCCTATTGTGATGGATGAAGAAGACCGCATTATCTCACCCGTTGCTGGATTAGATGAAACCACAGAAGAGCATATTCGCCCAAAATACCTAGATGACTATATTGGTCAACCCACTGTACGTGAGCAAATGGAAATTTTTATTCCTGCTGCAAAAGCGCGGGGTGAAGCGCTTGATCATGTCCTTGTTTTTGGACCGCCAGGATTAGGTAA